>JABURS010000043.1:300000-428302 GCA_014762505.1 Chromatiales bacterium
AGCGTGAGCTCGATGGCCTGCAGCAGCAGCATGAGCAGGATGGCGGCGGTGTCGATGCGGCCGATCGGCGGGATCACGCGGCGCAGCGGCACTAGGATCGGGTTGGTGACGCTGACGATGGCCTGCGAGAGCGGGTTGTAGAAGTCCGCGCGTACCCAGGCCAGCAGGAAACGCAGCATCACGAAGACGATCAGGAAGGAAAACAGGAACTGGATCAGCAGGGATCCGATGTCTTGCCCGAGATTCATGTCAGTCTTTCCCCAGTTCGTCGCCCAGTTCGCGGGCACGGTCGGCGGCCGCGGCCAGGGCCTGTTCGAAGAGTGGCATCAGGCCGCCGGACTCCAGCGCCCGGATGGCCCGTTCGGTGGTGCCCCCGGGGGAAGTCACCCGGGCGCGCAGGGTGGCGGCGTCGTCGGTGCTCTCCAGGGCGAGCTTGGCGGCCCCGAAGGCGGTCTCCAGCACCAGCAGGCGGGCCTGTTCCGGGGCCAGCCCCAGCTTCTCGCCGGCCGCCTGCATCGCCTCCATCACGTAGAAGAAGTAGGCCGGGCCGCTGCCGGAGACGGCGGTCACGGCATCCAGCTGCGCCTCGTTCCCCACCCACAGCGTGAGGCCGACGGCACGCAGGATGCGTTCGGCGGCATTGCGCTGGGCCGCGGACACGGCCAGGTTCGCATACAGGCCGCTGGCGCCGCTGCGCACCAGTGCCGGGGTGTTGGGCATGCAGCGCACGATGGCATGGCCGCCGCCCAGCCAGCGGTCGATGTCGCCTGCCCGCACCCCGGCGGCGATGGAGACGATGAGCGGGCGCCTGCGCGCCACGGTGGGCAGCAGGTCTTCCGTCACGGCGCGCATCACCTGCGGCTTGACGGCCAGCACCAGGATGCCGGCGTCGGCGGCTGCAGCGTGGTTGTCTGCGGTGGTGCACAGGCCGGGCCAGCGCGCGGCCAGGCCTGCCAGGGTCTCGGCGGAGGGGTCGGCGACGATGATGCCCTCGGGGGCGCGGCCGTCGGCCACCAGCCCGCCGATGATGCTGGCGGCCATGTTGCCGCCGCCGATGAAGCAGATGCTGTCGTTGTGCGTGGTCATGATGTGCGCTGTCTGGTGGTGTATGGGCTCATTCTACCCGCGCGCCCCGAAGATTGCCGTACCGATGCGCACCAGGGTGGCCCCCTCGGCGATGGCGGCGGCCATGTCGCCCGTCATGCCCATGGAAAGGGTGTCGAGCACGTGGCCGCGGGCGATCAGCGCCTCCTGCGCCTCCCTTACCCGGGCGAAGACGCGGCGCTGGGCATCGAAGTCGGTGCTCGGGGCCGGGATGGCCATCAGGCCCCGCAGGCGCAGCGCGGACAGGCCGGCGATGGTCTCGGCCAGGGCCGGCAGGGCCTCCGGCGTCACTCCGGACTTGCTCGCCTCGCCGCTGATGTTCACCTGCAGGCAGACGTTCAGCGGGGCCATGTGCGCCGGGCGCTGCTCATGCAGGCGCCGGGCGATCTTCCCGCGGTCCAGGCTGTGCATCCAGTCGGCCCGTTCGGCGACGATGCGCGACTTGTTCGATTGCAGCGGGCCGATGAAATGCCACTCGATGCCCGCATCGGCCAGTGCCTCCTGCTTCTCCTCCAGCTCCTGCACGTAGTTCTCGCCGAAGGCGCGCTGTCCGCAGGCCAGCGCCTCGCGCAGGTCGGCGACGGGCTTGGTCTTGCTCACGGCCAGCAGCCGCACGCTGTCCGGCACGCGGCCAAAACGGGCCTCGAGCTGGTGGATTTCGTCGCGAATCCTGCGCAGATTGTCGCAAATTCCGGTCATGACCCCTGTGCTATAGTTGCTTTTCGTGGGCGTTGGGACGCATTATTTTCCCGGTCACATCCGCCGGCCGGCATGGCTTGCCCGGATCGGTGGCATATAAGAACCATAAATTCTGGGGGGATCGATGGATATCGCGCAACTTCTCGCCTTTGCGGTCAAGAACGGTGCATCCGACCTGCATCTCTCCGCCGGATTGCCGCCGATGATACGCGTGGATGGCGACGTGCGCCGTATCAACGTGCCGGCCATGGACCACAAGCAGGTCCACGGCATGGTGTACGACATCATGAACGACAAGCAGCGCAAGGACTACGAGGAATTCTGGGAGACCGACTTCTCCTTCGAGATCCCGGGCCTGGCGCGCTTTCGTGTCAACGCCTTCAACCACAACCGCGGTGCGGGGGCGGTGTTCCGTACCATCCCCTCCAAGATCCTCACCCTCGAGGAGCTGGGTGCGCCCAAGATCTTCGAGTCGATCTCCGAATACCCGCGCGGCATCGTGCTGGTCACCGGGCCGACCGGCTCGGGCAAGTCGACCACGCTCGCAGCCATGATGAACCACAAGAACGAGACCGAGTACGGGCACATCCTCACTGTCGAGGACCCGATCGAGTTCGTGCACG
The DNA here is from genome assembly GCA_014762505.1 of Chromatiales bacterium. Taxonomy (NCBI): domain Bacteria; kingdom Pseudomonadati; phylum Pseudomonadota; class Gammaproteobacteria; order Chromatiales; species Chromatiales bacterium. The sequence goes on from JABURS010000043.1 coordinate 302,427, forward strand.
AGAGCAAGAAGTGCCTCATCAACCAGCGCGAGGTGCATCGCGACACCATGGGCTTCAACGAGGCCCTGCGCTCGGCCCTGCGTGAAGACCCGGACACCATCCTGGTCGGCGAGATGCGCGACCTCGAGACCATCCGCCTGGCGCTCACGGCGGCCGAGACCGGCCATCTCGTGTTCGGCACCCTGCACACCAGTTCGGCCGCCAAGACCATCGACCGTGTGGTCGACGTGTTTCCGGCTGCGGAAAAGGACATGGTGCGGGCGATGCTCTCCGAATCGCTGCGTGCGGTCATCTCGCAGTCGCTGCTGAAGAAGATCGGCGGCGGCCGTGTGGCGGCGCACGAGATCATGATCGGTACCCCCGCCATTCGCAACCTCATTCGTGAAAACAAGATCGCGCAGATGTACTCGGCCATCCAGACCGGTCAGAACATCGGCATGCAGACGCTCGACCAGTCGCTGAAGGAGCTGGTGGCGCGCGGCGTCGTGAGCAAGGAAGAGGCGCGTCGTAAGGCCGCCAACCCCGACTCGCTGTAATCACGCGATCAACGCTGGAGAGTCTCAATGGATCGCGATAAGGCCATACGTTTCATGCACGACCTGCTGAGGACCATGCTCAGCAAGGACGGCTCCGACCTCTTCATCACCTCTGGCGCACCGCCCTCGATGAAGGTGAACGGCAAGATGATGCCGATCACCAACCAGCCCCTGTCGCCCTCGCATACGCAGGTGCTGGTGCGTTCCATCATGAACGACAAGCAGGCGGCCGAGTTCGAGGAGCACATGGAATGCAACTTCGCCATCAGCCTGCCGGGCGTGGCGCGTTTTCGTGTCAACGCCTTCACCCAGCGTGGCAGCAGCGGCATGGTGCTGCGTGTCATCAACTCGGAGATCCCCAAGTTCGAGGACCTCGGTCTGCCCAAGGTGCTGTCGGACATCGCCATGACCAAGCGCGGCCTGGTGATCTTCGTCGGCGGCACCGGTTCCGGTAAGTCGACCTCGCTGGCGGCGATGGTCGGCTATCGCAACCACAACAGCTACGGGCACATCGTCACCATCGAGGACCCGATCGAGTTCGTGCACAACCACGGCAACTGCATCGTCACGCAGCGCGAGGTCGGCGTGGATACCGAGACCTACGAGATCGCGCTGAAGAACACCCTGCGACAGGCGCCGGACGTGATCCTGATCGGCGAAATCCGTGACCGCGACACCATGGACTACGGTATCGCCTTCGCCGAGACCGGCCATCTGTGTCTGTCCACCCTGCATGCCAACAGTACCAACCAGGCACTGGACCGCATCATCAACTTCTTCCCGGAAGAGCGCCGCCCGCAGCTTTTGATGGACCTGTCGCTCAACCTGCGTGCCGTCATCTCCCAGCGCCTGATTCCGCGTGCCGATGGCAAGGGGCGCGTGCCGGCGGTGGAGATCATGATCAATACGCCGCTCATGTCCGACCTCATCTTCAAGGGCGAGGTCCACGAGATGAAGGAGCTGATGAAGAAGTCCAACGAGGCCGGCATGAAGACCTTCGACCAGGCCCTGTTCGATCTCTACGAATCCGGCCAGATCACGCTCGAAGACGCCCTGCGCAATGCCGATTCGGTCAACGACCTGCGCCTGCGCGTCAAGCTGGAGAGCAAACGCGAGCAGTCGGACATCATGGAAGGTCTGGACGATCTGCAGGTGGAAGAGACCTCCGAGGAAAGCGGGCTGCTGCGCTAGTGGCTCCACACAAAAACAACTGACACATGAATATCGAACCCTATCTCAAGCTGATGGCCCAGCAGGGTGCATCGGACATGTTCTTCACCACCGGTGCGCCTGTCAGTATCAAGGTGGAAGGGCACTTCAAGCCGGTGAGCAAGCAGGCCCTGCAGCCGGGGCTCATCAAGCGCATCGCCTATTCGCTCATGAGCGAAGAGCAGATCAAGGAGTTCGAGGAGACCCGGGAGATGAATCTCGGGATCTCGATGATGAATCTCGGGCGCTTCCGCGTGAACATCTACGTGCAGCGCGGCGAGACCTCCATGGTGATTCGCTACATACGCTCCGTGATCCCGAGTATCGAGGAGCTGAAGCTGCCGCCGATTCTCAAGGACCTGGTGATGCACAACACCGGGCTCATCATCGTGGTGGGGGCCACGGGCTCCGGGAAGTCCACCTCGCTGGCCTCGATGATCGATTTCCGCAACACCAATCGCATGGGGCATATCCTCACCGTCGAGGACCCCATCGAGTTCGTGTATCAGCACAAGAAGTCCATCGTCGGTCAGCGCGAGGTAGGGCTGGACACCCTGTCCTACGCCAACGCCCTGCGCGAGGCCATGCGCGAGGCCCCGGACATGATCATGATCGGCGAGGTGCGTGACCGTCATACGATGGAGGCGGCGATCGGCTTCGCCGACACCGGCCATCTGGCGCTCACCACCCTGCATGCGGTCAACGCCAACCAGGCGCTGGACCGCATCATCAACATGTTCCCGCCGGATGCGAAGCAGCAGATCCTGATGGATCTCTCGCTCAACCTGCGCGGCATCATCTCGCAGCGCCTGGTGCCGAGCACCAGCGGCAAGCGCGTGGCGGCGGTGGAGGTGATGATCAACACGCCCTACATCTCGGAGCTGATCCGCAAGGGGCAGATGAACGACATCAAGGAAGTGATGGAGAAGGGCGGCTCGGTGGGCATGCAGACCTTCGACCAGTCGCTGTTCGAACTCTACAAGGCCGGCCAGATCACCCTGCAGAGCGCCCTCAATCATGCCGATTCGCGCGGGGATCTCGAATGGCGCATCAACTTCGGCGGGGGCGTCAAGAGCCTCAAGCAGGAGGAGGAGAGCCTGCAGTTCCCGAGCGAGATGCTGGACGATGCCGGCCTGTCGGAGAAGGCCGAGAAGAAGGGTGCCGCGGTCGAAGACGAGGATGACGACGACGATTTCGGCAGCCTGCTGGACGACCTCACGTTGCCCTCCGAGGGCGGGGTCGACATCGATCTCGACGAGGGCAAGTAGGCCCGCGGGGCCGGCCGGCCCCGCTCACATCCCCGCTCAGAAGACGGCGGCGGCCTCGAATACCGGACCATCCACGCACACGCGCTTCATCGCCGGTCCCTGCGGGGTCTTCACCTCCACCACGCAGCCGGCACAGCCCCCCACCGCGCAGGCCATGAATTCCTCCAGCGAGACCTGGCAGGGCAGGTCGAATTCGGCGGCAAGCCCGGCCACCGCCTCCAGCATGGGATGCGGTCCGCAGCTGAAGATCTCCACCTCCGCGCGTTCGTCCTCCGGGAGCGCAGCCAGCCACAGGCGTGCCAGGTCGGTGACGTAGCCCTCATGGCAACCGGCGTAGCCCTGCAGGCTGGTGAGGCGTGAGGGGACGCCCCAGTCCTCCAGCAGCGGCATGGCAGCGATCACGCCCTCCGGCATGCCCGGCACCATGATCTGCGAGGGGCGGGGCTTGAACGGGAAGGGGACTTCCGAACCCATGATGACGAAGGGCTTCCAGCCCGACTGCCGGCGCAGGGTGTCGGCGACGAAGACCATGGGCGGGATGCCCACGCCGCCACCGATGAGCAGCGGGCGGGTACGTTCCGGGTGGAAGGCAAAGGGCTTGCCGATGGGGCCCATCACGCTGAGGGTCTCGCCCACCGCGCGCCGTGCCAGCAGGCGCGTGCCTTCGCCCACCGCCTTGTAGAGGAATTCCACCCAGCCGGCCTCCCGCGAGACGCGCATGATGGACAGCGGCCGGCGCATGGGCAGCAGCGGGTCGCACTGGATGTGGGCGAAGCTGCCGGCCTCGGCCATCGCGGCGCACTTGGGCGCCCGCACGCGCAGGATGTATTGTGCGCCCTCGAAGGCCTCGTGGCTGAGGATCTCGGCGTCCTCGACGAAGATGGTGTCGCGATGCGGTTTCGGCTTCTGGCTCATGACGGTGCTCGTTACGGTGTACGGGTGGTCGTCAGGGGGCGAGCTCGAAGGCTACGCGCCCGTCGACCAGGGTATGGGTGACGCGGCCGGCAAACTCCCAGCCGAGGAAGGGGGTGTTCTTGCCGGCACTCAGCAGGCTGCGTTCGTCCAGCGTCCAGGGCTGTTCCGGATCATAGACGCAGACGTCGGCGGCCGCGCCTACCGACAGGGTGCCGGCCGCAAGGCCCAGGATCTGCGCGGGGCCGCAGGTGATGCGGCGCACCGCCTCGGGCAGTGTCAGCGTGCCGTCGTCCACCAGCTGCAGGGTGAGCGGCAGCAGGGTCTCCAGGGCCGAGATGCCGGGCTCGGTGGCGGGGAAGGGGGCCAGCTTGGCGTCTTCCTCGTGGGGCTGATGGTCGGAGCAGATGGCCCCGATGCTGCCCTTGCCCAGGCACTGGCGCAGGCCGTCACGGTCGCGCAGGGTGCGCAGCGGCGGCTGGGTGTGGCACAGGCTGTTGAAGTCGCCGATGTCGACCTCCGTCAGGTACAGCTGGTGGGCGCAGACGTCCATGCTCACCGGCAGGCCGTCGTACTGGGCGCGCTGGATCATGGCCGCGCCGCGTGCGGTGGAGACGCGGCAGAAGTGGGCGCGCACGCCGGTCTGTTCGATCAGCGCCAGCTGCTGGCCGATGGCGGCGGTCTCCGCCGCCTCGGGGATGCCGGGCAGGCCGAGGCGCGAGGCCACCGCGCCCTCGTGGGCGCAGCCCTGGTTGGCCAGCTCGAAGTCGATCGGGTGCAGGAACACGGTGAGTTCGTGGCTGCCGGCGTATTCCATGGCGCGGCGCAGCACCAGGGCGGAGCTCACCGGCTTCAAGGCATTGCTCACGCCCAGGCAGCCGGCGGCCTTCAGCGCCGCCATCTCGCTCAGGAATTCGCCCTCGAGCTCGGCGGTCAGTGCCCCCAGGGCATAGACCTTGGCCTGGCCGGCGGCCTTGGCCAGGCGGGTGACGAGGTTGATCTCGGCCGGCGAGTCGATGGGCGGCACGGTATCCGGCGGGCAGCACAGCGCGGTGATGCCGCCGGCCGCGGCCGCGCGGGTCTCGCTGGCGATGGTGGCCTTGTGCTCCTGGCCGGGCTGGCGCAGGCGGGCGGCGAGGTCCACCAGGCCCGGTAGCACGTAACAGCCCCGGGCCTCGATGACCCGATCGGGGGAGTAGCCGTCGGGGGCCTGGCCGAGTGCGGTGATGCGCCCGTAGGCGATGAACAGGTCGGTAACCTCGTCGATGCCGTTGGCGGGGTCGATCACGCGCCCGCCGCGTATCTGCAGCTTCATGCCGCGCCTCCCGGTGTGGCGCCCATGACCATGGACATGATGGCCATGCGCACGGCGATGCCGTTGGTGACCTGTTCGAGGATGACCGAGCGCGGCCCGTCGGCGACGCGCGAGGAGATCTCCACCCCGCGGTTGGCCGGGCCCGGGTGCATGACGATGACGTCCGGCGCGGCGACCTTCAGGCGCTCTTCGGTCAGTCCGTAGAGCTGGAAGTACTCGTGCTCGCTCGGCAGCAGTGCACCCTGCATGCGCTCCTTCTGCAGGCGCAGCATGATGACCACGTCCACGTCGCGCAGACCCTGCTCCAGGTCGTGGAAGACATGCACGCCGAGCTTTTCCACCTCGGCCGGCAACAGGGTCTTGGGCGCGATCACGCGCACCTCGCCGGTATTGAGGATGTTGAGTGCGTGGATCTGCGAGCGGGCCACGCGCGAGTGCAGGATGTCGCCGACGATGGCCACGCGCAGCCTGGTGAAGTCGCCCTTGTGCCGGCGGATGGTGAACATGTCGAGCATCGCCTGCGTCGGGTGCGCGTGGCGGCCGTCGCCGGCATTCAGCACGCTGATGTGCGGGGCGACGTGGTGGGCGATGAACTGCGAGGCGCCGCTGTCGGCGTGACGCACGATGAACATGTCGCAGTACATGGCCTCCAGGTTGCGCAGCGTGTCGAGCAGGCTCTCGCCCTTGACCGCGGAGGACTGGCCGATGTTGATGTTGAGCACGTCGGCCGACAGGCGCTTGGCGGCCAGCTCGAAGGTGGTGCGCGTGCGCGTGCTGGCCTCGAAGAAGAGGTTGATGACGGTCTTGCCGCGCAGCAGCGGGACCTTCTTCACCGACTGGTCGTTCATGCTGGCGAAGGACTCGGCGGTGTCCAGGATCTCGGTGATCAGCGCGCGGTTGAGGCCCTCGATGGTGAGGAAGTGCTTGAGCCGGCCCTCGCGGGTGATCTGGATGCTGGCCGGCGAGGCGCCGGGGGCGGGGTAGTGGATGGTCATCAGGCCGTGTCCTCGGTGCGCACCAGGCTGAGTTCCAGGGGCTCGGGACCACTGAGCTTGAGCTGTTCCTGCGGGCCCAGATCGAGGCGGGCACCAACCACCTGCGCCTCGATGGGCAGCTCGCGCCCGCCGCGTTCCACCAGCACCGCCAGGGTGATGGAGGCCGGCCGGCCGAAGTCGAACAGCTCGTTCATCGCCGCGCGGATGGTGCGGCCGGTGTAGAGTACGTCGTCGACCAGGATGATGTGGGCGTCGTCCAGGCTGAACGGTAGGTTGGAGGGCTTCACCTGCGGGTGCATGCCGATGCGGCTGAAGTCGTCGCGGTAGAAGGAGATGTCGAGTTCGCCGAGACGCCCGGGCAGGCCCAGGCGGCGGTGCAGCTCGCGCGCCACCCACACCCCGCCGGTATGGATGCCGACCATGAGCGGATCCTCCAGCCCGCGCTCGCGGATCAGGTCCGTCAGCGCGCCGGTCATGTGGTCCAGTAGTGTGTCGACCTTGGGTATCATTCGTTCATGCCCCTCCGGACATCCAGGTTTCGAGCAGGATGGCGGCGGATAGTCTATCGATTTCGTCCTTGCGAATCTTCCTGCGCCGGCCTTTTTGTCGCGTCTCGATCAACCGGGCGCTGGCCTCGGCCGAGGTCAGGCGCTCATCCACCAGGGTCACCGGCAGGCCGTAGCGGCCCTCCAGCTGGCGGGCGAAGCGCTCGACCACGGGCTTCAGCTCGTGCTCGCGCCCGTCCAGGTGGCGCGGCAGGCCGACGATGAGCCGCTGCGGCCGCCATTCCGCAATCAGTGCGCCGATGGCCTCCCAGTCCGGCCGGCTGTTGTCGCAGGCCACCGTGGCCAGTGCCGAGGCGGTGCCGGTGAGCGTCTGGCCCACGGCCACGCCGATGCGGCGCGCGCCGTAGTCGAAGCCCAGCAGGGTCTGCGCGGTCAAGGCCGCCGTCTCCCCGGCCTCACGCGTGACCGGCCCCGTCCGACAGCAGGTCGAGGTCGATGCCGAGCTGGCGGGCCGCAGCGTGCCAGCGCTTCTCCGGGGGCGTGTCGAACAGGATGTCGAGACTGGCCGGCGAGGTGAGCCAGGCGTTGTCGGCCATCTCCTGCTCGAGCTGGCCAGCGCCCCAGCCGGCGTAGCCCAGTGCCACCAGCACACGTTCGGGGCCGCGGCCCTCGGCCAGGGCCCGCAGGATGTCGCTGGAGGTGGTGAGCGCCAGCTGGTCGGTGATCTGCAGGCTGCCCTCCCAGGCGCCGACCGGCTGGTGCAGCACGAAGCCGCGCTCCATCTCCACCGGGCCGCCGCTGTAGACGGGTCGGGCGGCGATGTCCTCGCGGTCGGTGGCGATCTCCAGGTGGTCGAGCAGCTCGCCCAGGCGGATCTCCGTGGGCTGGTTGATAACGATACCCAGCGCCCCGTCGGCGTTGTGCTCGCAGATCAGCGTCACCGTGCGAAAGAAGTTCGGGTCGGCCAGCGCGGGCATGGCGATGAGGAACTGGTTGGTGAAGTAGCTGGAGGCGGACATGCTGCAAGTATCGGGTGCCGGCCGCGGGCTCGCAAGCCGGGGCCGCTCAGCGGGTGGTGAGACCGCCCACCTCGAAGCGCCAGGTGCGGGTGATGACGAGCTCGTCGTAGGCCTTTTGCATCTCGCGGTCGAAGGGGGCGAAGGGCTCGGACAGGCGCACGATGCGCCTGGCGGCGTCGTCCAGCACCTGGTGACCGGAGGACTTGCCGAGCTCGATGCCCAGCACCTTGCCGTCCCGGTTGACGGTGACGTGCAGGATGAGCTCGCCCTCGAGCTTGCGGCGCAGGGCCTCGTCCGGGTAGTTGAGGTTGCCGATGCGCTCGACCTTCTCCTTGAAGGCGCGGAAGTAGTCGGCCTCGATCACGCTCTTGGCACTGGAGAACGACAGGTAGTGACGGCGCGGGCGCTCGGCGTAGCGCTGTTCGCGCTCGCTGATCTCGGCGGCCAGGCGTGCGATCTCCAGGCTGCGGTCCACCAGCTCACGGCCGCGGCGGTCCGGCACCGGCTGTTCCTGACGGGTCTGTTCCTCGGTGGGGACCTGGTAGTCCGAGCGGCGGGTGGTCATCGCCTGGACCTGTTCCTCTTCCGGCTGCACGGGGGACTGCGCCTGGATCTGCATGGGCGCGGTGCCGTCGTGCGGGCGCGGATCGAGCGAGGTGACCGGGCTGGTGGGACGGTTCGGCTCGTCGGTGCTGCCGCTGGCCTGCTGGTTGGCCTGGGCGATGAACTTCGCATCGTCCGGCGCCTCGTGGGTCTCGGTCTGCACCAGGGTGACGTCCAGCGACGGAGGGACGTAGCGCTCGGGCATGAGGTCCACGCCGAAGGCGATGCCGAGGATGACCAGGCCGTGGACGATGGCGGCGAGGAACAGGCTGATACCGAAGCGGTCGTTCGATGAAAGCTGTGGGGTCAGGCTGAACGCGGTCATTCGGTCGTTGTCGTGAGCTGGCGGATGATGGCCTGCGCGATTGTACCGCTAACCAGCCCGAAGATCAGGCTGGCGCTCATCAAAATGGGATAGAGTCGCCAGATGGCATCCGTGGGGATGAACAGCCCCCAGGCGACGAGGAACTGGCCCGTCATGTGCGCCAGGGCCGCGATCACGCTCAGGCCGATGGCGCTGAGCCGGTGCCCGGCGATGGCCCAGGCCAGGCCCAGGGCGGCCAGTGCGGCCAGTGCGCCGCTCAGGCTGAGCAGGAAGGTGGGCGAGAGGAAGGTGCCGAGGAACAGGCTGCCGGCCACGACCCGCAGCACGGCCACCGACAGGGCCGCGCGCCAGCCATAGAGCAGCAGGGCCATGATCACCACCACGTTGGCCAGGCCGGGCTTCACCCCGGGCAGCGGGGAGGGGAAGGCCGCCTCCAGCACATGGATGGCCACCGCCAGCGCCGCGAGCCAGGCGATGCGCAGGTCGTCGGCGGTGGCCGTGAGTTGCCGGGCGGTCGCGGGCATCAGAAGTTGATCGCGTCGAAGTCGCGGGCGGGACCGGCGAGCTGTACCACCACGCGGTTGGGCACGCAGGCGATCACTTCGCCGGCGTGATTCAGCCAGCCGTAGTGCACGCAGAACTTGTCGTGACAGGGCGAGTCGGTGAAGCGGGCGCGGCCGTCGCGTACCTCGACGTGGCTGTTGCCGAGCGGCCCGGGGATCTCCAGGTGCCGGTGCCCGGCCAGCGGGACCTGCTGCGGCGGGGCGCCGGCGGCCTGTATCCGGGCGGAGTCGGCGGGGGCGGCGGGGGCGGCGGGCGTCCAGAAGTGGGCGTAGAGGGCGCCGACCAGCAGTGCCCCGCCGACCAGCACCAGCCAGTCGCCCGGCTTCACGGCAGCTCGCGCAGGGTGAATGGCGGCGGGGCGTCACCCTCCAGGCGCAGGCGGGCGGCCATGGCCGGGGTCATGGCGATGTCGCCGTTTTCAGACACGACCATGACCCGGTCGATGCCCATGCGCGCGGCAATGCGCGGCCAGTCCTCGGGGCCGGCCACGAACAGGGCGGTGGCCGCGGCATCGGCCTCGGCGCCGTTGTCGTGCAGCACGGTGACCGAGGCCAGCCCCCGCGCGGGACGCCCCGTGCGCGGGTCGATGATGTGGTGGTAGCGTTCGCCCTCCCAGTCGAAGTAGCGCTCATAGTTGCCCGAGGTGAACACGCTCTCGTCGCCGCTGATCTGCAGCGAGGCGATCACGCCCTCGCCGCCGGGGTGACGTATGCCCACCCGCCAGTCGCGATCGTCGTGCCGGCCGATGGCGCGCAGGTCGCCGCCGGCATTGACGATGGCGTGTTCGATACCGTGCTCGCGCAGGCGCTCGATGGCGCGGTCCACCGCATAGCCCTTGGCGAAGGCGCCGAAGTCCAGACGCACGGCCGGGTTGCCGGAGCGGATGCGGATGCCGTCGATCGCAATGTCCGACATGCGCGGGGCCTGTTCCAGCAGCAGCTCGATCTGGCCCTCGTCCGGCGGCGGGCCGTCGGGCGGACTGTCGCTCTGGAACCCCCACAGCCCGACCAGCTTGCCGATGGCGGGATTGAACAGTCCCTCGCTCTGCGCCGACAGCTCGATGGATTGCCTGATCAGCGGCAGCAGCGAGGGGCCGGAGGAAAACCACTCGCCGGTGGGCAGCAGCAGATTGACCCGTCCCAGGGTATTGGGGCGCCAGGCATTCCAGTTCTCGTGCATGAACCGCAGGTCCTCGTCCACGGCATGTATCGCCGCCTGGGCCGCCTCGGGACTGTCGGCGTACACGGTGATGTCCACCAGGGTGCCGAAGGCGAGCAGGGTCTCGCTGTGCGGTTCCGGCCGGCTGCAGCCGGCGAGCAGGGCGAGACCGAGCAGGGCGGTGGCGAGGGCCAGGGCGGGACGCCTCATGCGGCCTCCAGTCGCCGGGCGATGGCGTCCATGAGGGTGCCGGCGATGTTGATGCCATAGATCGCGTCGAGTTCGCGGATGCAGGTGGGGCTGGTGACGTTGATCTCGGTGAGGTAGTCGCCGATCACGTCCAGGCCGACGAAGGTCAGGCCGCGTGCGCGCAGCTCGGGCCCGACCTGCTCGCAGATCCAGCGGTCGCGCGCGGTGAGCTCCTGGCCGACCCCGCTGCCGCCGGCGGCCAGGTTGGCGCGGCTCTCGCCCTCGGCCGGGATGCGGGCCAGGGCATAGGGCACCGGTTCGCCGTCGATCAGCAGGATGCGCTTGTCGCCCTGGCGGAACTCGGGCAGGAAGCGCTGGGCCATGATGGTGCGCCGGCCGTGGTCGGTGCTGGTCTCGAGGATCACGCCGAGGTTCGGGTCGTCCTGGCGCAGGCGGAAGATCATGGACCCGCCCATGGCGTCCAGCGGCTTGAGCACGATCTCTCCCTGGCGGGCGAGGAAGTCGCGCAGGCGGCGCGGCTCGCGGGTGACCAGGGTGGGCGGGCAGCACTGCGGGAACCAGGCAGTGAACAGCTTCTCGTTGCAGTCGCGCAGGCTGGCCGGCCGGTTGATCACCAGGCAGCCCTCGGCCGCGGCCCGCTCCAGCAGGTAGGTGCTGTAGAGGAATTCCATGTCGAAGGGCGGGTCCTTGCGCATCAGTACCGTGGACAGCTCGCCCAGTGGCCGCTCCTGCGGCTCGCCGAGTTCGAACCAGCCCGCCGGGTCGTCCTGTACGCGCAGGGGGCGCATGCGGGCGAACACCCGGCCGTCCTCCAGATACAGGTCGTCCTGCTCCATATACAGGAGTGTCCAGCCGCGGCGCTGCGCCTCCAGCAGCATGGCGAAGCTGCTGTCCTTCTTGATGTTGATGCGGGCGATGGGGTCCATCACCACGCCAAGCGATACGGTCATGTGCGTGCCCTGGTGGTCGGTCGGGTTGTGCGGACCCAGTCTATCCATACGCGGTTCTGGCCGCCATGTGCGGATGCACGTCGGCAAACTGTCACAAGGTGACGAATTCTGCCTAGAAGCAACATTACCTTTATGCGCTAACTGTCTTTTTTCGTTTCACTTGTTTGCTAATGGGCTTTTCATGGGTTACATTCGGGAGCAATCTATCACACGTTCAAAATAACAAACGGGCCAGGTGGACTGTGAGCGAAGCAAGCACGGGCGGGGCAGGTGAGGGAGATGTCTTCACCGACCTGAAGGTCATGGTCATCGATGACAGCAAGACGATTCGACGCACGGCCGAGAACCTGCTGAAGAAGCAGGGCTGCGATGTGGTGACCGCGACCGACGGGTTCGAGGCGCTGGCCAAGATCGCCGAACACAAGCCGGACATCATCTTCGTCGACATCATGATGCCGCGTCTGGACGGTTACCAGACCTGCGCGCTCATCAAGCACAATACCGCCTTCAAGAATACCCCGGTCATCATGCTGTCGAGCAAGGACAGCATTTTCGACAAGGCGCGCGGCCGTATCGTCGGCTCCGAGCAGTACCTGACCAAGCCCTTCACGAAGGACGACCTGCTTGGCGCGATTCGTGCCTATGCAAAAAAACACTAGCGGGGCGGGCAGCGGCCGTGCTGTCGTCGCCTCATCTGATTTGATTGACTGATTTACAGTGGAGAGAAACCCATGGCTCACATCCTGGTCGTAGACGATTCGCCCACCGAAATTCACGTCTGCAAGACGATTCTCGAGAAGAATGGTCATCAGGTGACCACCGCCCAGAGCGGCGAGGAGGGTGTCGAGGTCGCCAAGAAGGTGCTGCCCGACCTGATCCTCATGGACGTGGTGATGCCGGGGCTGAACGGTTTCCAGGCCACCCGCCAGCTGTCCAACGAGCCGAGCACCTCGGGCATCCCGGTGGTGATCGTCACCACCAAGGACCAGGAGACGGACAAGGTCTGGGCCATGCGCCAGGGCGCCAAGGACTACATCGTCAAGCCGGTCAAGGAAAAGGACCTGCTCGACCGCGTCAAGGCCCTGGGCGGCTGAGCCCGGAGACCTGACGAGCGATCATGGCGGCCGAGGCGAGTCATTCCCCATTCGAACTGCTCGGGGCGCTGGATCAGCGCTGTCGCACGCGGGCCGTCGGCCTGCCGCGCATCGAGGACAGCCGGGAGGAATGGACTGGCGTACTGTTCCGTCTGCACGGGATGGAGATGCTGGCCCCCATGGACGAGGTCGCCGAAATCGTCTCCGTCACCAGTGTGGCCCCGGTGCCGGGCGTGAAGTCCTGGGTGCTGGGCATTGCCAACATGCGCGGCAACCTGTTGCCGGTCATGGACCTGCAGGCCTTTCTGTACGACGAGAAGCCGGTGACCGACCCGGCCTCGCGCCGGTTGCTGGTGGTCAGCCACGAGGGGGTGGTGGCCGGGCTGGTGATCGACGCGGTGATGGGCATGCGCCATTTCTGGCGTGACGAGATCGCCGAGGAGCTGCCTGCGCTGGATGAACGGATCAAACCCTTCGTCACCTATTCGTTCAATCGCCTGGGCGAGCACTATCCGGTGTTCAGTCCCTTCCGGCTGGCCGAGAGCGAGGGGTTCATGGACGTCGCGGTCTAGGTCGCGGCGGGATGCGGGCAGGGGCCCGCGATATAACAACAGCAATAACAGCACATTCGATTCGCGGATCAACCGCCAGGTCGTCTTCGGGCGATGGAAACAGATGGGCAGGAGATAACAAATGAAAGCGCCGGCTAAAGACAGTTTCAAGTTCGGTGGTGGCAAGGGGCTGGTCGTGCTTGCCGTATTGCTGGTCGTGTTCCTGCTGGGCACGGTTGCCCTGTTTGCGACGCACACCATCAAGAGCGGCCAGGCCAACGGCTACATCGCCACCGCTGCCGAGCAGCGATTGCTCTCCCAGCGACTTGCGACCTACTCCATCGAGGCGGCCGCCGGCAAGGAGGATGCCTTCGGTGAGCTGCTGAGGTTGCGTGACGAATTCGACGTCCTGCTGCTGCGCCTCAAGGAAGGCGACGCCGCCCTGGGTCTGCCGCCCCTGCCGGCCACCCTGAGCCCGGTGCTGGCCGACGTGGAATCCGGCTGGGCCCAGTACCGCGAGAACATCAACATCATCCTAGAGGGCCGGGAATCGATCTCCACGGTCTCCGAGTTCGTCAACGTCATCAACGAGTTCATCCCGCAGCTGCTGGCCCTGTCCGACGAGGTGGTCAACGTGTTCGTCCGCAAGGGCGCCGCGCCGGACCAGATCTACATCGCCGCCCGCCAGCTGATGCTCACCCAGCGTATCGAGAACAACCTCAACCGCGTACTCGCCGGTGGCGAGGGGGCGGCCACCGCGGCCGACCGCTTCGGCCGCGACGCCGCGCTCTTCGGCCGCGTGCTGGAAGGCATGATCCGCGGTTATCCGGCGCTCAACATCCAGCGCGTGGATGACGAGGAGGCCCGCGCCAAGCTGCGCGAGGTGGCCATGCTCTTCAGCTCGGTGTCGGAGCACGTCGGTGCGATCCTCGAGACCTCCCCGCAGCTGTTCGAGGTCAAGGATGCGGCCGGCCAGGTGGAGCGCCAGAGCGGTGCGCTGCTGGAGGCCGCCACGCAGCTCGAGGTGCAGTCCGCGGAATACGGCGAGAGCCTGAACTGGCTGTTCCTGGCCGGTATCGGCACCGGTATCGCCTCCCTGGTGGTGCTGATGCTGCTGGCCTTCACCATCTACCAGGATACGCGTCGCCGACTGGCCGAGACCACCGAGACCAACCGTCGTAACCAGCGCGCGATCCTGCGACTGCTCGACGAGATGACCAACCTCGCGGAAGGTGACCTCAGCGTGCACGCCACCGTTACCGAGGACATCACCGGGGCCATCGCCGACTCGGTCAACTACGCCATCGACGCGCTGCGCAGCCTGGTTACCACCATCAACGAGACGGCGGTGCAGGTATCCACCGCGGCCGAGAAGACGCAGGGCACCGCGCTGCGACTGGCCGACGCGTCCAACCACCAGGCCCGCGAGATCGCCTCGGCCTCGGCGGCTATCACGGACATGGCCGATTCCATCGAGCAGGTGTCCAAGAACGCCCAGATCTCCACCGAGGTGGCGGCCAAGTCGGTGCAGATCGCCGGCAAGGGTGCCGAGACCGTGCGCCGCTCCATCGACGGCATGGACACCATCCGCGAGCAGATCCAGGAGACCTCCAAGCGAATCAAGCGCCTGGGTGAATCCTCCCAGGAGATCGGCGACATCGTGTCGCTCATCAACGACATCGCCGACCAGACCAACATCCTCGCGCTCAACGCGGCCATCCAGGCATCGGCGGCGGGTGAGGCGGGCCGTGGCTTCGCGGTGGTTGCGGACGAAGTGCAGCGACTCGCGGAACGTTCGGCCAACGCGACCAAGCAGATCGAGGCGCTGGTGAAGACCATCCAGGCCGACACCAACGAGGCGGTCATCTCGATGGAACAGAGTACCTCCAACGTGGTGGCCGGGGCGAAGCTCGCCGAGGACGCGGGCGAGGCCCTCAACGAGATCGAGACCGTGTCCAAACAGCTCGCCGACCTCATCCAGAGCATTTCGCAGGCCGCGCGTCAGCAGGCCCTGGTGGCGAGCAACGTGACCAACACCATGAACGTCATCCAGGAGATCACCATGCAGACCTCGGATGGCACCAATGAAACCGCGACCTCCATCGGCAACCTCACCGAGCTGGCGACCGAGCTGCGCAAGTCGGTGGCGGGCTTCAAGCTGCCGGAGAGCGATCAGCAGCTCGACACCGTGATCCTCGACGAGACGCTCGAGAGCGGCCAGGGACGCGCGGCAAAGGCGGGTTGATCGCCTTTCCGTACCCCGGTCGATACATGGCAACGACGCCTTCAGGTGGTCTATGAAGCAAGAGGATACCGTCGAATACAACGCGCTGACCTGGGTCAAGAAGGAACTCGATGAGGTCCTGAACCAGACCCGGCTCGCGTTGGAGGGCTACCTGGAGGAGGACCCCGGCGACGAGGACCTCCTGGCCCAGGCCAAGGCGCTGCTCAAGCAGGTGCATGGCACCCTGCAGATGGTGGAGCTGTATGGCGCGGCCATGCTCGCCGAGGAGATGGAGCTGGTCGCCCAGGCCCTGATCGACGGCAAGATCAAGAACCGGGACGATGCCTTCGAGGTCCTGATGCGGGCCCTGGTCACGCTCCCGGACTATCTCGAGAACGTCCAGATGGGGCACCGCGACATCCCGCTGGTGCTCCTGCCCCTGCTCAACGACCTGCGCACCAGCCGCGACGCGCCGCTGTTGTCCGAGAGCGTGCTGTTCTTCCCCAACCTGGCCGTGGACCCCGATACGCCCGTCACGGCCGAGGCCGGTGAATCCCAGGCCCTGGCGCGCAAGCTGCGCCACGCCTTCCAGCTGGGCCTGCTCGGCTGGTTCCGCGACAAGGACGTGCCCGCCAGTCTCGGCAAGCTGGCCGACGTTACCGACCGCCTGTTCCAGGCCTCCGTGGAGGCCCCGGCCCGCCGTTTCTGGTGGGTGGCGGGCGCCCTGGGCGAGGCGCTCAAGGAGGGCGGGCTCGAGAGTGGCGTGACCAGCAAGAGCCTGATGGGCAAGGTGGACCGTCAGATCAAGCGCCTCATCGATCAGGGCGAGAGCGGCGTCGGCGGCAGTGACGTCGAGGACCTGCTCAAGAACATGCTCTACTACGTCGCCCAGGCACCCGCCCGCGGCGATCATGTGCCGGCGGTGAAGAAGGCCTTCCGTCTCGACCAGATGGTGCCCGAGGCCGCGGTGCTCGATGCCGCCCGCCAGCGCATGTCCGGCCCCAACCTCGAGATCCTCGGCACGGTCTCCCAGGCGATTCGCGAGGACCTCACCGAGGTCAAGGACGCGCTGGATGTGTTCATGCACGCCGATCAGCGCAGGCCCGAAGACCTCGGGCCCCTGCATCCCAGGCTCATCAAGATCGCCGAAACCCTGGGCATGCTTGGCCTGGGCGAGGCGCGCCGGCTGGTCAACAACGAGGCCGAGCTGGTCGATTCCGCCATCAAGGGCGAGCAGGCCATCGACGAAGACCTGCTGATGAAGATCGCCAGCGTGATGCTGAGCGTCGAATCCGCGATCAACGACTTCATGGCCGGGCGTTCTTCCGGCATGAGCCAGACGGAGATGAACGCTGCGCTGGAAGGGGATACCGTCGAGCGCAATGCCCTGCCGCAAAGCGAATTCCAGGGGGTGATGGCGGCCGTCATCCGCGAGACCCTCACCGATCTCAACAAGGCCAAGGACGCGATCCTCGAGTTCGTGGCCGCCCCGCAGAACGTCGACCAGCTCACCGAGGCGCCGAACCTGCTGGACCGCGTCAAGGGCGCGATCGGCATGATGCCGGTGGGCAACGTCGGTCCGGTGCTCGATTCGCTGAAGCGCTACATCGGCGAGCGCGTACTGTCGCAGAAGCGGGTGCCGGATGCCGGCGAGCTCGATGCCCTGGCCGACGCCATCACCAGCATCGAGTTCTATCTCGAAAACGTGGCCGAAGGGCGTGGTGCACCGCCGGCTATGCTCGAGGTCGGGGCAGCCAGCGTGGCGCGCCTCGGCTACCCCCTGGGCGGTGAGCCGGTGGCCGACTACGAGCACCTGGAGGCGACGCCCGCACCGGCCGAAGATGAGGCGTCCCTGGACCTCGACGTCGAGGCCACCCAGGAGCTGTCGCTGGCCGAGCCGATGCTGGACGTCGACGATCTCGCCGAGTCGGAGGATGAAGACGAAGGGCTCGACCTGACCATCGAGGACATCGGTTTTGACCTCGACACCGGTGCCGAGGAGACCGCGGCCGAAGCGAGCCCCGAACCGCCAGCCGAGGCACCCGAGCCGGCCGCGGAGAAGGAACGTCCGCAGCCGCTGGTGGGCGAGGTGGACGACGAGATCCTGGAGATCTTCCTCGAGGAGGCCGAGGAGGAGATCGAGCGCATACGCGAATACTTCCCGAAGTGGGAGCAGAACGTCGGCGACGAGGAGTCGCTGGTGACCATCCGTCGCTCCTTCCATACCCTCAAGGGCAGCGGACGCCTGGTCGGCGCCCAGCTCATCGGGGAGTTCGCCTGGAACTACGAGAGCCTGCTCAACCGCATCATCGACAAGACCATCAAACCGGCGTTGTACATCTTCGAGGCCCTGAACAAGGCCCTGGACGTGCTGCCCGAGCTGGTGGCGCAGGTGCGTGGTCAGGGCGAGCCCAGTACGGATGTCTACGCCCTCATGGACGAGGTCGAGGCCATGAGCAAGCCCGACTATGCCGAGCGGGTCATGGGCCGGCAGGAACACGAGTCGGAGGCTGACCGGAATGCCTTCAGCGAGGAGGATGAAGGAGGGCCGGCCCCGTCGGGGGAGCCTGAAGCGGAATCGGTGCAGGGGGACGAGTCGCTCCCCGGGGAGTTCTCCGCCGGTTCCGCCGACAGTGAAGAGACGCAGGAGGCCCCGACCACGAACCATGACGATACGCTGTTCGTGGTCTCCGAAGAGGACGAGGGGCCCGGTGAGACCGAGCTGACCCACGAGCTGGAGCGCCCGCAGGGGCTGGATGAGGCGACCGAGCTGTTCGACCTCTCCGACCTGTCGGGCGAGACGACACCGGGCGCCGACACCGACTACGACATCACGCAGGAACTGCCGGCCCCGGACCTCGACATCGCGCTGGATGTGGAAGAGGCGACGGCAGAGGCCCCGGCGCCGCGGATCGACCCCGATCTGTTCGAGATCTATCGCTCCGAGGCCGAGCAGCACCTGCGCACCCTGCGTGACCAGCTGGCCGAGGCCGCCGGCAAGCCGGCTACGGTCTCTGATGAGCTGCTGCGTGCCCTGCATACCCTCAATGGCAGCTCCCGTACCGCCGAGGTCGACGAACTCTCCGGTGTGTTCACCGCACTGGAAAACCACGCCCGTGAATGCAAGGGGCAGGGCGCGCCGCTGTCGGTCGCGGCCCTGGACCTGATCGGGCGTGCCGTATCGCACGCCGACGGGGTGATGGAGGCCCTGGCCGAGCCCGGTGCCGAGGTCCCCTCGGGCGACGCACTCGCGGCCGAGGCACGTGGCCTGGTGATCGAGGCGGCAGCCGAACCCGTTGCCGCCCCCGCGCCGGCCCCGCAGCCGGAGGCGAGTGAGCCGCCGGACCTGCCGGGCGAACAGGACATGGAGCTGGTGGAGATCTTCCTGGAAGAGGCCATGGAGATCATGGACGCCAGCGATACCACCCTGCAGGCCTGGCAGGACAATCCCGAGGACCGCGAGGCCGTCAACGAGCTGCAGCGGCAGCTGCACACCCTCAAGGGCGGCGCCCGCATGGCGGGCTTCAAGAACATCGGCAACCTGAGCCACGCCGTCGAGTCGCTCATCATCGCGGTGGTCGAGGGGCAGGCCAGGGGGTCGGTCGAGCTCTATACCAGCCTGCGTCGTACCTTCGACCGCCTGAGCGAGATGCTCGAACAGGCGCGCAATCAGGAGCCGATCCACGCCGCGCCGGAACTGATCCGGGAACTCGATGCCTTCCGTCGTGGCGAGACACCGGCAGGGCCTGACGCCACGGTCGAGGTCGCAGCCCTGGCCGAGTCAGCGGAAGCCGAGCCGGCTGCCCCGGTCGAGCCGGCTGATGAGGCGGCGCCGACGGCCGATGAGGCCGAGATCGAGAGCCTGCAGGCGGCGCCCCCGCCAGCGGCTCCTGCCCCGGCGTCTGTGGAGGCGACCGAGGGCGAGGCGCCGCGTCGCGAGCGTCGATCCACGCCGCGTACCGGCCCGCAGGAATTGATCCGCGTGCGCTCCGACCTGCTCGACAACCTGGTCAACAACGCGGGCGAGGTGAACATCTATCACGCCCGCCTCGAGGAGCAGATCACCAGCTTCGGTTTCAACCTCGGTGAGTTCGGCCAGACCATCACCCGCCTGCGCGAACAGCTGCGCAAGCTGGAGCTCGAGACCGACGCGCAGATCCGTTCCTCCTATGCCAAGGAGCACGGCACCGACGAGGCGTTTGACGACGACTTCGACCCGCTGGAGATGGACCAGTACTCGACGCTGCAGCAGCTGTCGCGTTCGCTCGCCGAGTCGGTGAACGACCTGATCAGTATCCAGGACCTGCTCGCCGAGCAGGTGCGTGACACGGAGACCCTGCTGCTGCAGCAGTCGCGCGTGAGTACCGACCTGCAGGAAGGCCTGATGCGTACGCGCATGGTGCAGTTCACCGGCACCGTGCCGCGTCTGCGCCGCATCGTGCGCCAGACGGCGAGCGAGCTCGGCAAGCAGGTGGAGCTCGACATCGTCGGGGAGGGCAGCGAGCTCGACCGCTCGGTGCTCGACCGCATGGTTGCGCCGCTCGAACACATGCTGCGCAACGCCATCGCCCATGGTATCGAGAGCCCGCAGGAGCGCGTGGCCAAGGGCAAGCCCGAGGCCGGGCACATCCGGATCGAGATCGGCCGTGAGGGCTCCGAGGTGGTGATCCGCGTGGCCGATGACGGCGGTGGCATCAACATCGAGGCCATCCGCGCCAAGGCCATCAAGGTGGGCATGATCCGCGAAGGGGACCGGGTCACCGACTACGATCTCATGCAGCTGATTCTCGAGTCCGGGTTCTCCACGGCCAAGCAGGTGGACCAGATCGCCGGGCGCGGGGTGGGCATGGACGTGGTGAACAGCGAGATCAAGCAGCTCGGTGGCGTGCTGCGTATCGATTCGATGCAGGGCCAGGGCACGACCTTCACCGTCAACCTGCCCTTCACCCTGGCCATCAACCAGGCGCTGCTGGTGCAGTCCGGCGAGGACCTGTTCGCCATCCCGCTGGCAAGTATCGAGGGTATCGTGCGTTACCCCGCCACGGGGCTCAAGGACAAGTACCTCGAGGACGCGCCCACCATCGAGTACGCGGCCTACACCTACGAACTCAAGCACCTCGGCGGGCTGCTGGGGATGTCTCAGCCCACGCTGGAAGACGGCGGGGCGCTGTATCCGGTACTGCTGGTGCGTTCCGGCCAGCACCGCGTGGCCCTGCAGGTCGAGGGCCTGATGGGCAACCGCGAGGTGGTGGTGAAGCCCGTGGGGCCGCAGATCAGTCAGGCCCGCGGCATCGCCGGCGCCACCATCCTCGGCGATGGCCGCGTGGTGTTGATCCTCGACGTCCCCTCGCTGGTGCGCATCGGCGCCGGCCTCAAGCTCGTCTACGAGGCGCCGGCCGAGCAGCCCGAGGAAGAGAAGCAGCTCACCGTCATGGTGGTGGACGACTCGATCACCATCCGCAAGGTCACGCAGCGCATGCTGGCACGCAACCAGTTCGGCGTGATGCTGGCCAAGGACGGGGTGGATGCCGTGGCCCAGCTGCAGGATGCCAAGCCGGACCTGATGCTGCTCGACATCGAGATGCCGCGCATGGACGGCTACGAGCTCGCCCAGCATATCCGCAACGACGAGCGGCTGCGTGACATCCCGATCATCATGATCACCTCGCGTACCGGCGAGAAGCATCGCCAGCGTGCCATGGCGATCGGCGTGAACAAGTACCTGGGCAAGCCCTATCAGGAGTCGGACCTGCTCGAGAACATCAACGGGCTGCTCCGCGAGATGGGCAAGCTCGCCTGACCGCATGAACACGACCCATACCCTATCCCATGGCTGATCCCCTGCAGACCATCAACAGCCTCGTCGTCCCGCTGAACGGACAGAACCTGCTGCTGCCGCAGTCGGCCATGGCCGAGGTGCTGTCCCGCCAGCCGCTACGCCCCTTCGAGGGGCCGGTGAAGTGGCTGCGCGGCTTCGCCGAGTGGCGTGGCCAGCAGATCCCCGTGGTCTCCCTCGAGACCATCTGCGGGCGCAGCGGCGGCGAGGTGACCGCCAACAGCCGTTTCGTCGTGCTCTACGCGGTGGAGGGGATTCCCGGCCTGCAGTTCTACGCGCTGGAGGTGAGTGGCATCCCGCATCCGGTGAAGCTGCAGGCCGGCGATCTGGTCGAGGGCGGGGTGAAGGACCAGGACTGCGAGGTGGTGGCGCGCAACGTGCTGGCCGATGGCGAGTCCTGCGTGATCCCCGACCTTCAGCGCCTGGAATACCTGATCCGCGCCCAGATGGAACGCCTCTGAGGTCCAGGCCGTCAGGCCGTCGGTGCTAGGGCGACTCCCCGGTATCCTGCCCACCACTGTCCGGTAGTCTTCCCGACCAGGTCTCGCGCCATTCCAGCAGGTGTGACAGCCTCAGCGGGCGCGCGAAGTAGTAGCCCTGCCCGATCTCGCAGCCAAGCTCGATGAGCGCCCTGGCCGAGGATTCCGTCTCCACACCTTCCGCCACCGTCTTCAGGCCGAACCGCCGCCCGAGCTCCAGGGCGATGGCAACGATGTCGCGGTTCACCTGATCGTTTGCGAGGTCGGCGATGAAGGAGCCGTCGATCTTGATCTCGCTGGCGGGGATGGTGCGGAAATTGGCCAGCGAGGAATATCCGGTACCGAAGTCGTCGATGGACAGGCCGCAACCCATCTCGTGCAGCTGTTCCAGCTGGCGGCGCGTTGTCTCGCTGCCCTCGAGCAGGGCACTTTCCGTGATCTCGAAGGTAATGGCCCTGCTGGGTACCGCCCAGATGGCGAGCTGGTGGCTCACGCGGGTCGCCAGCTCCGGGTCTTCGAGGTCCATGGCCGAGAGGTTGATGGAGATCGATGGGATGGCCATGGCCTGCAGGGCCTTCACGTCCTGCATCACCTGCCGCAGTACGCCGTCGGTGAGCCGGCTGATGAGTCCGGTCCGTTCCGCCAGGGGAATGAACAGCGAGGGCTGGATCATTCCCCGCTCCGGGTGTTCCCAGCGTATCAGGGCTTCGACCCCGTGCAGTCTGCCGTCCCGCAGCCCGACCTGGGGCTGGTAATACATGGTGAAGCTGTTGTTCTGTATGGCCTCGCGCAGTTCGCGGTCGAACTGCCAGCTGTGACTCAGCTCGTTGAACAGCCCGTGGTCAAACAGCGCCCAATGCGTATCGGCACCATCGGCCGCGACCAGCGCCAGTTCGGCGCGTGCCAGCAGCTGGGCGGGGTCCTCGGCATGGTCGGGGAACAGCGCCATGCCGAGGGTGAATTCGGTGCCGGCCTGCTGGGCATCCACGTCGTTGGCCTGCCGCAGCACGCGCTCGATCTTCTGTGCGACCAGCTCGGCATGCCCGGCGTTCATGACCCCGGGCAGCATGAGGATGATGTGATCGTCGTTGCCGTCGATGACCAGCGACGGGTCGGGGGGGATGGCCTCGAGCTGCAGGCGCACCGCCCGTCGATAGGCGGCGGCCCCCTGGTCGCCGAGCAGCCCCCGCACCTTGCGGATGTTGCGCAGGTGGATGACCGCGCAGGCGAGCCGCCCGGCCTGGGGCGGCTGGGCGGCGATGATGCGTTCCAGGACGGCGATGGTGCCCTGGCGCAGATCGGCGAGATCAGAGACGGCGGACATCAGAGATACAGTGCTGCCGGGTCGATGCCGTAGGCGCCGGGCTCCAGCGCCTCGCGGATCTCGATGCCGCGGGCGTCGGTGCGGCCGCGGTCGTGCAGGAGATCGAGTTTGTAGAATTCCCCGAGCAGCTGCTTGTCGGTATCGAGTATCACCATCACGCGGGGGCGCAGACGGCGTACGCGTGACTCGGCCATGACCACGGCGACCTCGCCCGTGGTGAGTTCGACCAGTGTGCCGGCCGGGTAGAGGCCGATCGCCTGGATGAATTCCTCGACCAGCTCGGGTTGGAAGTCGTGCCCGCGCCACTCGTAGAGCTTCTTTACGGCCGCCGACGGGGAGATCGGCTTCTGATAGGGGCGGGCGGTGGTGATGGCGTCATAGCAGTCGACGATGGAGGCGATGCGCCCGGGCAGGGGGATCGCGGTGCCCTTGAGGCCGTTGGGGTAGCCGCTGCCATCGAAGCGCTCGTGGTGATGGGCCACCATCTCGCGCACGGTCTGGGAGATGCCGCCGTCCTTGCCGAGCAGCTCGAGACCGAAGTCGACGTGGCGGCGAATCACGTCCATCTCGTCCTCCGTGAGGCGCCCGGCCTTGGAGAGGATCTCGCCGGGGATCATCAGCTTGCCGATGTCGAACAGGCTGGCGCCCAGGGCCAGCTGGCGCAGGTCGTTGCGCTGCATGCCGAGCTGGCGCCCGAAGGAGACGGCCCAGACCGAGCAGCTCAGGGAGTGGGCATAGGTGTATTCGTCCTTCTTCTGCAGGCGTGCGAGCCAGGCAAAGGCATCCGGGTTGCGGATGACGCTGTCGACCATGAGGTCGAGATCGCCCTGCAGGGCGCCGACGTCCAGGCGCTTCTCCCGCGTGAGGCGGGTGAAGAAGGCCTTGAGCGACTCGAGCAGGCGTTCGTGAGCCGCGCGTGCCTGGGGCAGTTCCTCCTCCAGGCCATGGGCGTCGCGGTAGCCCTGGGGTTGCGCAAGCAGGGGTTCTTCCATGTGCTTCCCCGGGGCCGGGCGGGGCAGGCCTGCGAGCAGATGGGCCGGGGTGCGATCGAGGTCGATGAAGACGTAGGTGCAGTAGCGGTGCAGGCTGTCGAGGTCTTCCTGGTCGCGGATCTCGAAGCCCTGCAGCAGGAAGGGCGTGTCCAGCCAGGGACGGTCCAGCTCGGCGACGAACATGCCGATGCGCAGGTCGCCCGTCATGACTTTCAGCGTGTGTTCGCTCATGCGCGTGCCGGCTGGATGCCCCTGTTACGTGGTACCGGATGCGGGGGGCAGGTCGAGATCGCCCCATCGCAGCTGCAGGGCCGCCAGTATGGTGCTGGCGGCCGTTTCCGTCCTGAGTATCCGTGGCCCGAGCCTGATGCCATTCAAGCCCGCTGTCCGCGCCCTGTCCAGCTCCTCGTCGGTCAAGCCGCCCTCCGGCCCCACCAGCGCGCTGCTGGCGCCTGCCGGTCGAGGGCAGGCGGAGAGGTTCTGCTCGGCCCGCGGGTCGAGCACGACCCCGTGGCCGGAAAACCCGTCCAGCCAGTCCGCCAGTGGCTGGACGGGCGAGAGCCGGGGCAGGCGGCTGCGCCCGCTCTGTTCGCAGGCGCTGATGAGAATACCCTGCCAGTGATCGTACTTTTTTTCCAGTCGCCGGTCATCCAGGCGCAGCACGCTGCGTTCGCACAGCACCGGTACCACCGCCTGCACGCCGAGTTCAACGGCCTTTTGCAGGCTGTAGTCCATGTGGTCACCCTTGGCAATGCCCTGGACGAGGGTGATCGCCAGGGGCGATTCGGCGGGATTGGGGAGGCAGTCCAGTACCCGTGCCGCGGAGTCCCGGCGTTCGGCGCGGGTCAGTTCGGCCGGGTAGTCGTTGCCATCGCCGTTGAACAGCACCAGCCGGGCCCCGGGCCGCAGGCGCAGCACCTGGACCGCATGGCGGTGACAACGCTCGTCCAGCGTCACCTCGTCGCCCGCGGCGATCGGTTGTGGCAGGTACAGGCGGGGAATGCGCACGCAGCTCAGTTCCCGCCGAGATTTCTCCAGATCGCGAGCGTGGGCCCGGACTGGTTCATGGTGTAGAAGTGCAGGCCCGGCGCCCCGCCGTCGAGCAGGGTCTGGCAGAGGTCGGTGACGACCTCCTCGCCGAAGGCGCGCAGCGATGTCTTGTCCTCGCCGAAGGCCTCCAGGCGCTTGCGCATCCAGCGCGGGATCTCGGCACCGCAGGCATCGGAGAAACGCGCCAGTTGGGTGTAGTTGGTGATGGGCATGATGCCCGGCACGATGGGGATGTCGATGCCCAGGCGCTCGCAGTCATCGAGGAAGCGGAAATAGGCGTCCGCGTTGTAGAAGTACTGCGTGATGGCGCTGTCGGCGCCGGCCTCGACCTTGCGCTGGAAGTTGTTCAGGTCGGCCGTGGCGGAGGGGGCCTGGGGGTGGAACTCGGGGTAGGCCGCGACCTCGATGTGGAAGTGGTCGCCGGTCTCCGCGCGGATGAAGGCGACCAGTTCATTGGCGTAGCTGAAGTCGCCGGTCTCGCGCATGCCCGAGGGGATGTCGCCGCGCAGGGCGACGATGTGGTCGATGCCGTTGGCCTGGTAGTGGGCCAGCAGTTCGCGAATGGCGGCCTTCTCGCTGCCGATGCAGGAGAGGTGCGGGGCGGCGTCCACGCCGGCGGCACGGATGGAGAGTACGGTGTCGACGGTGCCCTTCTGGGTGCTGCCGCCGGCGCCGAAGGTGACGGAGAAGTAGCGCGGGGCCATCTCCATCAGCTCCTCGCGCACCTGCGCGAGCTTTTCCTGCCCCTCGTCGGTCTTGGGCGGGAAGAACTCGCAGGAGAATTCGGGGGTGTTGCCGTTGTTCATGAGCGGTGTCTCTTGTTCCGGTAACGACAACGGCGGACCCGGTGGCGTGCACCGGGTCGCCGGGAGGCGGAATCAGTAGCGGTACTGTTCCGGCTTGTAGGGGCCTTCCACGGGTACGCCCAGGTAGTCGGCCTGGACCTGGGAGAGCGTGGTCAGGTGTGCACCGATCTTCTGCAGGTGCAGCCGCGCGACCTTCTCGTCCAGGAGCTTGGGCAGCACGTAGACCTGGTTCTCGTACTTGTCGCCATGATTGAAGAGTTCGATCTGCGCCAGCACCTGGTTGGTGAAGGAGGCGGACATGACGAAGCTCGGGTGGCCGGTGGCGCAGCCGAGGTTCACCAGGCGGCCTTCGGCCAGCAGGGTGATCTTCTTGCCGTCCGGGAAGATGATGTGGTCGACCTGCGGCTTGATGTTCTCCCACTCGTACTTGCGCAGGCTGGCGACCTCGATCTCGGAGTCGAAGTGGCCGATGTTGCAGACGATGGCCTCGTTCTTCATCGCGGCCATGTGGTCGTGGGTGATGACCGCCTCGTTGCCGGTGGCGGTGACGAAGATGTCGCCCATGGGGGCGGCCTCTTCCATGGTGACCACGCGGTAGCCTTCCATCGCCGCCTGCAGGGCGCAGATCGGGTCGATCTCGGTGACGAGCACGGTGGCGCCGAGGCCGCGGAAGGCCTGGGCACAACCCTTGCCGACGTCGCCGTAGCCGAGCACCACGGCGATCTTGCCGGCCACCATCACGTCGGTGGCGCGCTTGATGCCGTCCATCAGGGACTCGCGGCAGCCGTAGAGGTTGTCGAACTTGGACTTGGTGACCGAGTCGTTGACGTTCATGGCCGGGAACAGCAGCTCGCCGTTCTTCGCCATGTGGTAGAGGCGGTGCACGCCGGTGGTGGTCTCCTCGGTGACGCCGCGGATATCGGCGGCCATCCTGGTCCACTTCTGGCTGTCTTCGGCCAGGGTGCGCTTGAGCACGCCCAGCACGGCCTGCCATTCCTCGTTGTCGGAGGCCTTGGGCTCGGGCACGGCGCCGGCCTTCTCGAATTCGACGCCCTTGTGAAGCAGGAGGGTGGCGTCGCCACCGTCGTCGAGGATCATGTTCGGGCCCTTGCCGTCCGGCCAGGCCAGGACCTGCTCAGTGCACCACCAGTACTCCTCGATGGTCTCGCCCTTCCAGGCATAGACCGGGATGCCGGCGGCGGCGATGGCCGCGGCGGCATGGTCCTGGGTGGAGAAGATGTTGCAGGAGGCCCAGCGCACCTCGGCACCCAGGTCCACCAGGGTCTCGATGAGCACGGCGGTCTGGATGGTCATGTGCAGGGAGCCGGTGATGCGGGCGCCCTTGAGGGGCTTGGCGGCGCCGTATTCCTCGCGCAGGGCCATGAGGCCCGGCATCTCGGTCTCGGCGATGGCGATTTCCTTGCGGCCCCAGTCGGCCAGGTTGATGTCGGCGACCTTGTAGTCTTTGAACTCAGCGGTCATTGGGTTGTTCTCCAAAGTTCCGTTGAGCGCCGTTCATTAGGGAAGAGCCGCCGCCCTGAGCCTGACAGGTTGGTTCCTGCTGCAGCGCTCCTCAGGGCGGGGTCGGGGTTATCCGATCAGCTCTTGATGCCGGCCGCCTCGCGCAGGGCGTCGGCCTTGTCGGTGCGCTCCCAGGGGAAGCCCTGGTCGTCGCGGCCGAAGTGGCCGTAGGACGCGGTGGCGCGGTACATGGGCCTGAGCAGGTCGAGCATGGTGGTGATGCCGTAGGGGCGCAGGTCGAAGTGCTCGCGCACCAGCTCCACGATGCGGGCCTCGCTCACGCGCTCGGTGCCGAAGCAGTCGACGCTGATCGAGGTCGGCTGGGCCACGCCGATGGCGTAGGACACCTGGATCTCGCAGCGCTCGGCCAGGCCGGCGGCGACGATGTTCTTGGCGACATAACGGCCGGCATAGGCGGCCGAACGGTCGACCTTGGACGGGTCCTTGCCCGAGAAGGCGCCGCCGCCGTGGCGGGCCATGCCGCCGTAGGTGTCGACGATGATCTTGCGCCCGGTCAGGCCGCAGTCTCCCACCGGGCCGCCGATGATGAACTGGCCGGTGGGGTTGATGTGGTACTGGGTGTTCTTGTGCAGCCACTCCTTGGGCAGCACGTGTTGGATGATCATCTCCATCACGGCCTCCCTCAGGTCGTTCTGCGAGATCTCCGGGTCGTGCTGGGTGGAGAGCACCACGGCGTCGATACCCACGGGCCTGCCGTTCTCGTAGCGGAAGGTGATCTGGCTCTTGGCGTCCGGGCGCAGCCAGGAGAGCTCGCCGTGCTTGCGCACCTGGGCCTGACGTTCCACCAGGCGGTGGGCATAGGTGATCGGCGCGGGCATGAGCACGTCGGTCTCGTTGCTGGCGTAGCCGAACATCAGGCCCTGGTCGCCGGCGCCCTGGTTCTCGCGCTCGGCGCGGTCCACGCCCTGGGCGATGTCGGGCGACTGCTTGCCCAGCGCGTTGATCACGGCGCAGGTGTCCCCGTCGAAACCGATGTCGGAGCTGGTGTAGCCGATGTCGTTGACCACCTCGCGGGCGATCTGGTCGTACTCGATCTGCGCCGAGGTGGTGATCTCGCCGGCCAGCACCACCATGCCCGTCTTCACCAGCGTCTCGCAGGCCACGCGCGCGTTCGGGTCCTGGGCCAGGATGGCATCGAGAATGGCATCCGAGACCTGGTCGGCCATCTTGTCCGGATGGCCTTCGGAGACGGACTCGGAGGTGAAGACGAAGTTTCTGCTCAT
The DNA here is from genome assembly GCA_014762505.1 of Chromatiales bacterium. NCBI lineage: Bacteria > Pseudomonadati > Pseudomonadota > Gammaproteobacteria > Chromatiales > Chromatiales bacterium. Next base: position 331,118 of record JABURS010000043.1, read on the forward strand.
GGGACTTCCTCTGACGGATACACCGGGCGCGGGCAGGCCCCGCGCGGAAAGTCTCGAATCTTACCGCAGCTTGGTGGCGAAACGCACGTGTGACGGCGGGAAGGTGCCCGGCGGCCGCCTAATAGCCCCAGACGCCCTCGAGCAGCTCGGAGTAACCCCGGTATTGCTGTGGGCTTGCCGGTTCGAAGCCCGGCAGATTGACCTGGCGCAGCATGGCCTGGCCGGCCGGCGAGCCACCGGCCTCGATCAGGGCCTGGCGGATGCGGGCCTTCACCTCGGGCGGGACGTCGGGGCCCGCCGAGAGGGCCATGTGCGGGACCTGCTCGGTGGTGGTGACGGTATTGAGGCCGGGGTTGGCCTGTACCAGGGGGGTGGGGATCATTGCGGCGGCCACCTCGCCGCTGAAGACCTTCTGCACGGCGACGGTGCTGTCATCCACCTCGACGATGATCGGCTGGCGCATCGGGTTGGGAAACAGCTGGCTGAGGCGCACGGCCCCCAGGCTCGGCGAGCCCTGCGAGGCCAGTTTCCTTCCCACCAGTTCATCGGGATCGAAGACCAGTGTGTCGGGGCCGGTCACCAGGCTGAAGCTGACCACGTCCGGCAGCTTGGCCAGGGGTTCGTAGTCCATGCGTTCCATGCGAAAGGCGGTGAGGTGGGCGGCATCCAGCACCAGGTCATACTCGCCGGCCTGCTTGCTGCGCTCCCAGTAGCCGAGGAAGTTCGGGGCGGTCACCAGCCGGATCTGCTCGCCGGTCTGGCGGGAGAGGTACTGGGCCAGCGGCGTGTAGGCCCGGATGATGTCGTCCTTGGGCAGGATGGGCTGCACGACCAGGGTGTACTCGGCGGGCCGTGCCAGCGGGCTGGCCAGCAGGGCCAGCAGGCCAAAGAGGGGGATCAGGCTCCGGGTGATCTTGCGCATGGCTTGCACTCCTCCGACTGATGGTCTTGTCGCTGGCCCGGAGTGCTGCTCGCATCCTGCGCTCCGGAGGGCGTGCCTCACGCCGTCCCATGTTTTATTAAGGAGTTTAATACAGGCTGCCATGCACGTCGTGGAGGTTCGTCGTGAGGCGTGGCACGCCCATCGGACTGTCCTTCAGGTGTCGATGTGGCGTGACGGTTCGGGGAGGTTTTTCTTAAACAATATATTTATCAATGAGTTGCATTCGAATCCTGTGTGCGGCGCCCGGTCATCCCACCCCGTGGTATTGCCCCGCCAGACGGACTAGGGGAAAATACCCGGCTTTTACGCCCCGGGATTCTGTGCCACCCGTCACGCCTGTGCCGGCGCCAGCGCGCCGCCGAGGGGCAGTGTTTCCGCGCGATGTCCCCGCCGATGCCGGCCTCGCCGCCGGCGCGGACGTCGCCCCGACCCGATTCAGAAACCAAGCAATGGGAGATCCACCTATGCCTTCTCGTAGAGACCTTGCCAACGCCATTCGCGCGCTGAGCATGGACGCGGTGCAAAAGGCCAAGTCCGGTCATCCGGGCGCCCCGATGGGCATGGCCGATATCGCCGAAGTCCTCTACAACGATTTCATGCGCCACAATCCGACCAACCCGGACTGGTGCGACCGCGACCGCTTCATCATGTCCAACGGTCACGGCTCCATGCTGCCCTACTCCGTGCTGCACCTGACCGGCTACGACCTGCCGATGGAAGAGCTGAAGAACTTCCGCCAGCTGCACTCCCGCACCCCGGGCCACCCCGAATACGGCTATGCCCCCGGCATCGAGACCACCACCGGTCCGCTGGGTCAGGGCATCAGCAACGGTGTGGGCATGGCGATCGCCGAGAAGGCCCTGGCCGCCCGTTTCAACAAGCCCGGCCACGAGATCGTCGACCACAACACCTACGTGTTCCTGGGCGACGGCTGCATGATGGAGGGCATCTCCCATGAGGCCTGCGCGCTGGCCGGCACCCTGGGCCTGGGCAAGCTCATCGCCCTGTACGACGACAACGGCATCTCCATCGACGGCGAGGTCGAGGGCTGGTTCACCGACGACACGCCGCAGCGCTTCGAGGCCTACGGCTGGCACGTGGTGCGCAACGTCGATGGCCACGATCCGGCGGCCATCAAGGCGGCCATCGAGGAGGCGCGCAGCGTCACCGACAAGCCGTCGATGATCCAGTGCAAGACCATCATCGGCTGGGGCTCGCCCAACAAGCAGGGCAAGGAAGAGTGTCACGGCGCGCCGCTGGGCGACGACGAGATCAAGCTGGTGCGCGAGACCATCGGCTGGAACCATGGCCCGTTCGAGATCCCGGACGAGATCTATGCCGGCTGGGATGCGAAGGAGAAGGGCGCCGCCGCCGAGGCCGCCTGGAACGAGAAGTTCGAGGCCTACCGCAAGGAATTCCCGGAACTGGCCGCCGAGTTCGAGCGCCGCGTGATGAACAAGGCGCTGGCCAGCGACTGGGAAGCCCAGGCCGACGCCTTCATCAAGGCCGTGGCCGAGAAGGGCGACACCATCGCCACCCGCAAGGCCTCGCAGAACGCCATCGAGGGCTTCGCCGGCTTCACCGACTTCATGGGCGGTTCCGCCGACCTGGCCGGCTCCAACCTGACCCTGTGGTCGGGTGCCAAGCCGATGCGCCACAACAACGCCGAGGCGAACTACATCAACTACGGCGTGCGTGAGTTCGGCATGGCCGCCATCGTCAACGGCATCTCGCTGCACGGCGGCTTCGTGCCCTATGGCGCGACCTTCCTGATGTTCTCGGAGTACGCGCGCAACGCCCTGCGCATGGCCGCGCTGATGAAGATCCGTCACATCGAGGTCTTCACCCACGACTCGATCGGCCTGGGCGAAGACGGTCCCACCCACCAGCCGGTGGAGCAGACCGCGACCCTGCGCATGATCCCGAACATGTCGGTGTGGCGTCCCTGTGACGCGGTCGAGACCGCGGTGGCCTGGAAGATGGCGGTGAAGAAGGCCGACGGCCCGACCTCGCTGATCCTCTCGCGCCAGAACCTGGCCCACCAGGCGCGTACCGACGACCAGATCGCCGCCATCGAGCGCGGCGGCTACGTCCTGAAGGACTGCGACGGCACCCCGGACGTGATCCTCATCGCCACCGGTTCCGAAGTGGCCCTGGCGGTTGGTGCGGCCGAGGCCATGAGCGGCAAGAAGGTGCGCGTCGTGTCCATGCCGAGCGTGGACCACTTCGAGGCCCAGGATGCCGCCTACCAGGAATCCGTGCTGCCGAAGTCCGTCACCGCCCGCGTGGTGGTGGAAGCCGGCGTGCCGGACGGCTGGTACAAGTACGCCAGCACCATCGTCGGTCTGCGCCGCTTCGGCGAGTCCGCCCCGGCAGGCGACCTCTTCAAGGAGTTCGGCTTCACCGTGGAGAACGTGGTGAAGGCCGCCGAAGAGGCCATGGCCAAGTAAAACAATATTGACCGGCGGCCTGCGGGCCGTCGGCACGATTTCTTCAAACTACGCGAGTAGGGAGATTTGGAAATGACGATTAAAGTGGGTATCAACGGCTTCGGTCGTATCGGTCGTATGGCCTTCCGTGCCATTGCCAAGGAATTCAAGGACATCGAAGTGGTCGGCATCAACGACCTGCTGGATGCCGATTACCTGGCCTACATGCTGAAGTACGATTCCGTGCACGGCCGTTTCGACGGCGACGTCTCCGTCAGCGGCAACAACCTGGTGGTGAACGGCAAGACCATTCGCCTGACCGCCGAGCGCGATCCGGCCAACCTGGCCTGGTCCGACATCGGTGCCGACCTGGTCATCGAGTGCACCGGCTTCTTCCTCACCGAAGAGACCTGCCAGAAGCACATCGACGCCGGCGCCAAGAAGGTCGTGATGTCCGCCCCGTCCAAGGATGGCACACCGATGTTCGTCTACGGCGTGAACCACGAGACCTACGCCGGCCAGGCCATCGTCTCCGCCGCCTCCTGTACCACCAACTGCCTGGCGCCGGTCGCCAAGGTGCTGCACGACAACTGGGGCATCAAGCGTGGCCTGATGACCACCGTGCACGCCGCCACCGCCACCCAGAAGACCGTCGACGGCCCGTCCCAGAAGGACTGGCGCGGTGGTCGCGGTATCCTGGAGAACATCATCCCGTCCTCCACCGGTGCCGCCAAGGCCGTCGGCGTGGTGCTGCCGGAACTGAACGGCAAGCTCACCGGCATGGCCTTCCGCGTGCCGACCTCCGACGTCTCCGTGGTCGACCTGACCGTCGAGCTGAACAAGGAAGCCAAGTACGAAGACATCTGCGCGGCCATGAAGAAGGCCTCCGAGTCCGGCGATATCAGCAAGACCCTGGGTTACACCGACGAGAAGGTCGTCTCCACCGACTTCCGCGGCGTGGGCTACTCCTCCATCTTCGATGCCGAGGCCGGCATCGCGCTGGATGGCACCTTCGTCAAGGTGGTCTCCTGGTACGACAACGAGTACGGCTACACCTGCAACATGCTCCGTTTCGTCGAGCACGTCGCCAAGTAAGCCGCCTCGGCATGAACGCGGGGTCGGCGGCCTGTCCGCCGGCCCCGGCGTTTAAGCGCTGTTTCGAGAATTGTTCGTCAAGCCGTTACCCGGGCTTCACAAACCATTCTTAATCTATGCAAAGTCTCTATAGGAGTGTGTCATGTCCGTCATCAAGATGACCGACCTGGATCTCGCCGGCAAGCGTGTCCTCATCCGTCAGGATCTCAACGTCCCGCTCAAGGACGGCAAGGTCACCAGCGACAAGCGCATCCGTGCCTCCCTGCCGACCATCGAGCACTGCATCAAGGCCGGTGCCAAGGTCATGATCATGTCCCACCTCGGCCGTCCCACCGAGGGCGAGTACGCCGAGGAATTCTCCCTGGCGCCGGTGGCGGCCCACATGGGCGGCCTGCTGGGCAAGGACGTGGGCCTGGTGAAGGACTACCTCGGTGGCGTCGAACTCAACGACGGCGACGTCGTGATCCTCGAGAACGTGCGCTTCAACGCAGGTGAGAAGAAGAACGACGACGAACTGTCCAAGAAGTACGCTGCCCTGTGCGACGTCTTCGTGATGGACGCCTTCGGCACCGCGCACCGCGCCCAGGCCTCCACCCACGGCGTGGCCAAGTACGCCCCCACCGCCTGCGCCGGCCCGCTGCTGGCGGCCGAGCTGGATGCCCTGGGCAAGGCCCTGGACAACCCGAAGCGCCCGATGGTCGCCATCGTCGGCGGCTCCAAGGTCTCCACCAAGCTCACCGTGCTGGAATCCCTGTCCAAGGTCGTCGACCAGCTGATCGTCGGTGGCGGCATCGCCAACACCTTCATCGCCGCGGCCGGCCACAACGTGGGCAAGTCGCTGTACGAGGCCGATCTCATCGACACCTGCAAGAAGCTCTCCGCCGACGCCGAGTCGCGTGGCGGCAGCATCCCGGTGCCGGTGGACGTGGTCTGCGGCAAGGAATTCTCCGAGACCGCCGCGGCCGAGCTGAAGCCGGTGGCGGACGTGCAGGACGACGACATGATCTTCGACGTCGGTCCCGAAACCTCGAAGCTGTTCGAGGAAATCCTCAAGAAGGCGGGTACCATCGTCTGGAACGGTCCGGTGGGCGTGTTCGAGTTCGACCAGTTCGGCGAGGGCACCAAGGCCCTGTCGCTGGCCATCGCCGAATCCGACGCCTTCTCGATCGCGGGCGGCGGCGACACCCTGGCCGCGGTGGACAAGTACGACATCGCCGACAAGGTCTCCTACATCTCCACCGGCGGCGGCGCCTTCCTCGAATTCCTGGAAGGCAAGAAACTGCCGGCCGTGGAAATCCTGGAACAGCGCGCGAAGTGATCGTGTGAGCAGGGGCCGCCTTTCGCGGCCCCTTTCGTTGCATCAACCAAGAAGGTTTAACTGCCTGTGAGAAGAACAAAGATCATCGCCACCATGGGTCCGGCCACCGATACTCCGGCAGTGGTGGAGCGACTGGTGAAGGCCGGGGTGGACGTGGTGCGCCTGAATTTCTCCCACGGCAGCCCCGAGGAACACCAGCGTCGGGCCGACATGGTCCGCGAGGCCTCGAAGAAGCTCGGGCGCCAGGTGGCCATACTCGGCGACCTGCAGGGCCCAAAGATCCGCATCGACCGCTTCAAGGACGGCCAGGTCAACCTGGAGGAGGGCGCGCCCTTCGTCCTGGACGCCGACCTGGACAAGAACGCGGGTGACGAGCAGGCCGTGGGCCTGACCTACAAGGCCCTGCCCAACGACGTGGTCGCGGGCGACACGCTGCTGCTGGACGACGGCCGCCTGGTCCTCAAGGTGGAAAAGGTCGAGGGGCAGAAGATCCACACCACCGTGGTGCACGGCGGCATCCTCTCGAACAACAAGGGGATCAACCGCCTGGGCGGCGGGCTGTCGGCCGAGGCCATCACCGACAAGGACCGTGCCGACATCCGGACCGCGGCGGCCATCGGCGTGGACTACCTCGCCATGTCCTTCCCGCGCAACGCCGAGGACGTGCGTGAATGCCGGCGCCTGATGGAGGAGGCCGGTGGCAAGGCGGGCATCGTCTCCAAGATCGAGCGGGCCGAGGCCCTGGAGTGCATCGACGAGATCATCGAGGCCTCCGATACCATCATGATCGCGCGCGGCGACCTGGGCGTGGAGATTGGCGACGCCGAGCTGCCGGCCGTGCAGAAGCTGCTGATCAAGCGCGCCCGTGAGATGAACCGCATCGCCATCACGGCCACGCAGATGATGGAGTCGATGATCGTCAATCCGATCCCGACCCGCGCCGAGGTGTTCGACGTGGCCAACGCCGTGCTCGACGGCACCGACGCCGTGATGCTCTCGGGCGAGACCGCCACCGGCAAGTACCCGGACAAGGTTGTTGCCGCCATGGGGCGCATCTGCGAGTCGGCCGAGCAGCAGCGCACCGCCAAGGTCTCGGACCACCGCATCAACCAGACCTTCCAGCGCGTGGACGAGGCCATTGCCATGGCCAGCATGTACACGGCTAACCACCTGAATGTAAAGGCGATTGCTGCGCTGACCGAGTCCGGCTCCACCACGTTGTGGATGTCGCGCATCAGCTCCGGCATCCCCATCTACGCGTTGACGCGTCATGAGGAGACGTGTAGAAAGGTAAGCCTTTATCGCGGCGTCTATCCCGTCCAGTTCCCCACCATCCAGACCAGTCACGCCGAGGCCAACATGCGTGTCGTGGACCTGCTCAAGAGCCAGGGTGTGGTGGCGGACGGTGATCTCGTCATCATTACCAAGGGCGATCTGATGGGGGTGCAGAACGGCACCAATGCCATGAAGATCGTCCGGGTCGGTGAGATGGTCGCGGGCGAAGCCTGACCCCGTCACCACACCGGCCGATAGTTGTTCCAGACATCTTGTCTTATACTTTAGCGTTTTACTTGGAATTGTAGAGGAGGTCCCTTATGGCCCTGATTTCGATGCGTCAGCTGCTGGATCATGCCGCCGAGCATGGCTACGGCATGCCCGCCTTCAACGTGAACAACATGGAACAGGTGCATGCCATCATGCAGGCGGCCGACGAAGTCGATTCGCCGGTGATCATGCAGGGTTCGGCCGGTGCGCGTTCCTACGCGGGCGAGCCCTTCCTGCGTCACCTGATCCAGGCCGCTGTCGAGATGTACCCGCACATCCCGATCGTGATGCACCAGGACCACGGCTCCGAGCCGGCTGTCTGCCTGCGCTCGATCCAGTCCGGTTTTTCCTCGGTCATGATGGACGGTTCCCTCATGCCCGACATGAAGACCCCGGCCACCTATGAATACAACGTGGAAGTCACCCGCAAGGTGGTGGAAATCGCCCACGCCGGCGGTGTCTCCGTGGAAGGCGAGCTCGGCTGCCTGGGTTCGCTGGAAACCGGCATGATGGGTGAAGAGGACGGCCACGGTGCCGAGGGCAAGCTGGACATGGACATGCTGCTCACCGATCCGGAAGAGGCCGCCGACTTCGTGAAGAAGACCGGTGTGGACGCCCTGGCCATCGCCATCGGCACCTCCCACGGCGCCTACAAGTTCACCCAGAAACCGACCGGCAAGGTGCTGCGTATCGACCGCGTGAAGGAAATCCACCAGCGCATCCCGTCGGTGCATCTCGTCATGCACGGCTCCTCCTCGGTGCCGCAGGAATGGCTGGAAATCATCAACAACTACGGCGGCGACATGGGTACCACCTATGGTGTGCCGGTCGAGGAGATCGTCGAGGGCATCAAGAACGGCGTGCGCAAGGTCAACATCGACACCGACCTGCGCATGGCCTCCACCGGTGCCATCCGCAAGCACCTGGCGGAGAACGCGTCCAACTTCGACCCGCGCAAGTTCCTCAAGGCCTCCACCGCGGCCATGAAGGAGATCTGCAAGGCCCGTTACGAGGCCTTCGGCTGTGCCGGCATGGCTTCCAAGATCAAGCCGATCTCGCTGGAAGACATGACTGCCCGCTACCTCAGCGGCGAGCTGGATCCGAAGGTCAACTAAGACCCCGGTCACGGCCTGCAGCGCTAAGGGGGGCGGTTCATCCGCCCCCCTTTTTTATGGCGTGACGCCCGGCGCGCTGCGAAGTCGCGGATTTGCGCCTAAGCTTTTCCCAGTAGTCCATCCCGGGAGGATTCATGTTTGAAGACACCGGCCAGAAATATCCCTGCCCCTGTTGCGGCTACCTCGTGTTCACCACCCAGCCCGGCAGTTACCAGACCTGTCCCATCTGCCTGTGGCAGGACAACCTCGCCCAGCTGCGCTTCCCGCTGATGCCGGGTGCCGCCAATACCGTCTCGCTGGAGCGCGGCCAGCAGAATTTCGTCGCCTGCCAGGCGGCCGAGAAGCGCAACAGCGGGCTCACGCGGGCACCCATCGAGGCCGAGCGCCGCGATCCGCTGTGGCGGCCGTTGGACCCGTCGCAGGACAATATCGAGGAGCCGCAACGCGGCATCGATTACGCCGACTCCTACCCCATCCAGGACACCACGGTGCTCTACTACTGGCGCGATACCTACTGGCGCCGTTATTCCAGCTGAGTCCCTGCCCCTTGCCCCGTTGATCTAGGTCAGCATACGGGCGCGAGTCGCATGACAGAATTCGCGGGTCATGTACCAACAGCGGCGGGAGAGGACCACCATGGAAACAAGCGAGCTGCAGTGTCAGCCGGGTGTCTCGCGACTGAGCGTGGACGAGCTGCACCTCCTGCGTGGTCTGCTGGCATTTCCGGGCGAACCGGTGCGCGAGCTGGTGCAGGACCTGGCCACCGTCTGGGACTGGCTGGCCGGCGCCGAGCGGCAGCTGGCGACCCTGGGGATGGATGAATGGCGGGCAGAATACCGGCGGCTGTTCTTCCGGGGGCAGCAGGCCGCCCAATGCCCGCCCTTCGCCACCGACTACGCCGGTCCGGGGGAGGAGCCCGCCTGGACGATGGTCTCGCTGCATCTGCGGGCGGGATTCCCGCTCACCAACATGCCGCCGGACTATCTCTGTGCCGAGCTGAATCTGCTGGCCGAACTGCTCGAGAGTGAGCATGACCTGGGGCCGGCGCTGCTGGGCGAGGCCTGGGATCATCTGCGAGGCTGGGTGCCGGAGTTCGCAGCCCGTCTCGAGCGCCAGGCGCAGGTCGAACTCTATCGCGGGGTTGCCCGGCGGCTGCTGGAACTATTCGTCTGAACCCAGCAGCTGGGCGGCCAGCGCGTCCAGGCCGTCAGCGGCAGCGTAGGGCAGGCAGTAGAGGGGGCACTCGCTGTGGGCGGCGAGTTCATCCGCGTTGTCCAGGTCCGGATCGGTCTCTGCCGTCACGCGGTTGAGTACCATGGCTGCCACGTGCAGGCCATGCCGTTCGGCGGCCGCCAGCCCCATGAGGGCCTGATTGATTCCCCCCAGCCGGTCCGGCACCACCAGTACCAGTGGCAGGCCCAGGGCCGCGGCCAGGTCGGCATTGAGCCCGTCCTCGGCGATCGGCGAGCAGATCCCGCCGGCCCCTTCCACATGCAGCCAGTCCGAACCGTCCAGCCCGCTGAGTGCGGCTGCGCGTAGCGCCGCGAGCGGGAGCCGTTCGCCGGCCAGGCTGGCTGCCCGCGGCGGCGAGAGGGCATGACGGAAACGGTACGGACAGATGACCTGCAGTGCCTCGCGGTTCCCGGCCGCGGCCTGCAGGGCCAGGGCGTCGGCCGGGTGCAGCTCGCCGTCCTGCAGCGCGCAGCCGGACTCGACCGGCTTGCGTACCGCGATCCGGTGACCCTGCCGGGACAGGGCATGGACCAGCCGCGTACCCACGAAGGTCTTGCCGACACCGGTGTCGGTAGCGGTGAGAAAGACACCGCGTTTTGCGAGAGAGGGATTCATGGGGGCTATTGTTCCACAGCCGGGGCGAGGCCGCAGCCGCCAGTCAGTGATTCTCGGTCGGGTCCTGCGGCGGGGCCGGGGCAGGAAAGCGGCTGGCGTATTTTGCGATCCACTCCAGGGCGGCCTGCTGGCTGTCGAGCCGGCGACCCTCACGCTGTAACACCGCCTGCCGGTACTGCTCGATGTGGCAGAGCTGCTCGATCATGCGGGCGCGGTAGGCGTCTTCTTCGCGCAGGAATTCCACGCCGATCTGGTAACCCTGTGCATTGGGCCGGCACCAGACCACCCGGGCCGGGGTCTCGACATCCTCGGCGATCAGCGGCATGCGCAGGCGCACCACTTCTCCGGGGCGGCGGGGTTCGCCTGCCTGATAGCTGAGCCCGCCGTGGCTGACGTCATGCAGCTGGGAGGCGAGCCGGTTCTTCGGGTCGCTGACGACCTCGATGGGGATGTTGGAGGGGTGGCGCATGAAGCCGCGCTGGCTGCGCCTGTCGTGTGCTGGCATGCCCCGAGTATAGGTGGGGAGACGGCTTCCCGTCTGCCCCTGCCAGGGTGTTGCCGGGCGGTGTTCAGCCCAGCGGCGAGGGCAGTTCGCGGGTCACCGCCTGCTTCTGCTTCGTCGCCTCGCCCATCAGGCAGACACCGAGCAGCTGGCCGTCGGGACCGACGAAGTCGGCGCGCAGGTCCGGCGCCTGGCCGCTTATGCGCCACTCGCCCTCGCTGCCCGGCGCGGGCGGGTTGACCACGGTGGCCAGCGCCGGGGTCTTTACCACCACCGGCATGGCCGGGTAGCTGACGGGAGTGGGCTCGTTGGCCAGTGTCTTCGCCAGCGCCCGGGCCGCGTGCATGATGGGCATGATGTAGGGCAGTACCACGCCATCGACCTCCGCGCAGTCGCCCAGGGCATAGACGTCCTCGGCGCTGGTCTGCAGCCGGCGATCCACCTGGATGCCGCGGCCCACGGCAAGCCCCGCGGACTCGGCCAGGACCGTGCGCGGACGCAGGCCCACGGCGGAGAGCACGGTGTCGGCATCGATGGTCTCGCCGTTGGCGAGCGTCAGGGCGATGCCGCTGGCCTCCCGCACGATGCGCTCGACCTGGGTGCCAAGGTGCAGGCGGATGCCGGCCGCGGTCAGGGCATCGCGCATGGCGATCCCGCAGGCCTCGGGCAGCAGGCGTCCCAGCGGCAGTGGGGCCAGGTCGATCACGTCCACGATGTAGCCATGGCCGGCCAGGTCATTGGCGAACTCGCAGCCGATGAGGCCGGCGCCGAGCAGCGCCACGCGCGGCCCCTGCTCCAGGGCCTCGCGAAACCGGGCATAGTCCGCCAGGTCGTTGACCGAGAGCACGCTGTCGGCCGCATCCCCGTCGAGCGGCAGGCGGATGGGATCGGCACCCAGGGCCAGCACCAGGCGGGCATAGCCGATCGTCTCCTGCCCGGCCACCACCTGGCTGGCGTGGGTGTCGATGCCGGTGACCCGGGTCTGCGTGAGGATGCGGGCATCGAGCTGCTCGGCCATCTTCTCGGCCGGGGTGTTCACCAGTGCCGCCGCGTCCTTGCCCTGGGCGAAGGCATTGGACAGCATCGGCTTGGAATAGAAGGCGCCATCATCGGCGCTGATCAGCACCAGCGGCGTGTCGGCGTCGAGCTTGCGGAACTCGCGCGCCAGCGTGTAGCCGGCCAGGCCGGTACCGATAATGACGATGGGATTCATGGATGACTCCTGTGTCTCTTGTCCTGGGTAAAAAACCGCGGCCGTGACGGCCGCGGTGCAGGCGATTGCCCTGGTTGTGGCTCAGGCAGCGATCTCGATCATGTCGAAGTCGGCCTTGGCGACACCGCAGTCCGGGCATTCCCAGTCTTCCGGGATGTCTTCCCACTTGGTGCCGGCGGCGATGCCCTCTTCGGGCAGGCCCTGGGCCTCGTCGTAGATGAAGCCGCAAACCACGCATTCCCACTTTTTCATATCATCACCTCGTTGAATTGAATTCGCTTCAGGCTGCAATCAGGCCGCGTTCTTCGCGTTCACCCGGGCCAGGGTGTCGCGGTAGCGGTTGGCGTGGCGCTCCTCGACCTTGGTCAGGGCGCCGAAGCGCTTGGCCGCCTTCTCCAGCGTGGCCTTGAACATGTCCGCGTGTTCCTTCGATTCCGCGATCTGCTCGTCGAACTCGCGCACCGCGGCCTCGTTGCCCTCTTCCACGGCCAGGTGGCGGAAGTTCGGGTACATCTCGGTGTACTCGTAGGTCTCGCCCTCGATGGCCAGCTCCAGGCACTTGGCGGTGTCGAGCCTTGCCTTCGGGTACAGCAGGTCCATGTGACCGAAGGCGTGCTGGACCTCCTGCTTCGCGGTTTCCTCGAAGACCTCGGCGGTCTCGATGTCGCCTTCGGCGCGGGCGACCTGGGCGAAGTACATGTACTTGATGTGGGCCATCGACTCGCCGGCCAGGGCCGCTTCGAGGTTCTGGATGGTGACCGACGGGTTCTTGGTGTTGCTCATCTGTGTATCCCCTCTGAAAGGTTGGGTGAATTTCAGGCTACGGGGCACAGTCTAGGGGCGGGTCATCGATTGATGAAATCGAATGTTTTGAATCGATTGATAGTTAAATACTATCGATTGAGCGAGGGAGATCGATAGCACCCGGCTATCACTCCAGCGGCAGGTCCAGCATCTCCACGCAGGTCAGGGGGCTGGCCTGGATGGCCGCGTGCAGGGCGCGGATGGCCGGGGTGCGGTGGAAGGACTCGCGCCAGGCCAGGGCCACGCGGCGGGTGGGGGCCGGGTCGGCAAAGCGGCGGATGGTCACCAGCCGGCGGCTGTACTGGTCGGCCCCGGCCGCCGAGCAGGGCAGGACCGTGGACCCCATGCCGGAGGCGACCATGTGCCGAATGGTCTCCAGCGAGCTGCCCTCCAGGGTCTTCTGCATGCTGCCCTCGGTGGTGGCGCTGCGGTTGCACTCGGGACAGACCTGCAGGACCTGGTCGCGAAAGCAGTGTCCCTGGCCGAGCAGCAGCAGGTTCTGCCGGGCCAGCTCCCCGGCGCTGATCACGGTCTGTTCCTGCAGCGGGTGACTGGCCGGCAGCAGCACGACGAAGGGCTCGTCATATACCGGCCAGGTGCGGATGCCGGGCTCGGCGAAGGGCAGGGAGATGAGGATGACGTCGAGCTGGCCGCGCTTGAGCTTTTCGGCGAGCACGGCCGTGTAGTTTTCCTCCAGCAGCAGGGGCATCTGCGGGGCACGCTGGTGCAGCTCGGGGATGAGGTGCGGCAGCAGGTAGGGGCCGATGGTGTAGATGGTGCCGAAGCGCAGCGGGCCGGCCAGCGGGTCCTTGCCGTGCTCGGCGATCTCCTTGATGCGGTCGGCCTCTTCGAGGGCGCGCTGGGCCTGGGTGACGATCTCCTCACCGGCGGCGGTGAGCTTCACCTCGTTCTTGCTGCGCTCGAAGATCTCCAGCCCCAGCTCCTCTTCCAGGCGCTTGACGCCCATGCTGAGCGTGGGCTGGGAGACGAAGCAGGCCTCGGCGGCGCGCCCGAAGTGGCGTTCCCGGGCGACGGCGACGATGTAGCGCAGCTCCGTGAGGGTCATGTCAGGCGGTCAGGCGGCGCAGCGCCTCGCGGTATTTCTCGGCCGTCTTTTCCACGATCTCGGCCGGCAGTTCGGGGCCGGGTGCGGTCTTGTCCCAGTCCAGCGTCTCCAGGTAGTCGCGCACGAACTGCTTGTCGAAGGAGGGCGGGCTGATCCCCGGACGGTAGGTGTCGGCCGGCCAGAAGCGGGAGGAGTCGGGGGTCAGCGCCTCGTCGATCAGGACCAGCCGGCCGTCGTCGTCCAGGCCGAACTCGAACTTGGTATCGGCGATGATGATGCCGCGCTCGCGGGCATAGCTCGCGGCCTCCCGGTAGATGCGCAGGCTCGTGTCGCGCACCTGGGTGGCGATGTCCTGGCCGACCAGCCCGACCGTGTGCTCGAAGTCGACGTTGATGTCGTGATCGCCCACCTCGGCCTTGGTGGAGGGGGTGTAGATCGGTTCCGGCAGCTGGTCCGCGAGCTGCAGGCCCGCGGGCAGCGGGATGCCGCAGACCGCGCCGGTCTGCTGGTAGTCCTTCCAGCCGGAGCCGATGAGGTAGCCGCGCACGATGGCCTCGATCGGCAGGGGGCGGAGCTTGCGCACGATGATGGAACGGCCCTCCAGCGGCGCGCGTTCGGCCGCATCCGGGATCACGTCCTCTAGCTTCAGGTCGCTCAGGTGGTTCGGGATGATGTGCCGCATCTTCGCGAACCAGAAGCTGGAGACCTGGGTGAGCACCTCGCCCTTGCCCGGGATGGGCGTGGGCAGGATCACGTCGAAGGCGGAGAGCCGGTCGGTGGTGACGATGAGCATGTGCGCGTCGTCGACCGCATAGATGTCGCGCACCTTGCCGCGCTGGATCAGCGGCAGGCTGGTGAGCCGGGATTCGTACAGGGGCGTGGTCATGGGCTACCGCTTGGAAAAGACGTCGTCGTGCGCGATCTCGCGCGGGGATTCATAGGGAAATCTGAGGTGGCCGTAGCGGATCACCAGCACGGCCAGCGCGATGAGCAGGATGGTTGCGCCAAAGGCCACCAGTCCCCACTCGCTGATGGACTTGATGTCGATCATCACGTGGCGGGCCAGGGCGACGATGGCGATGTACAGCGGGATGCGTACCGGCAGGGCGCCGGAGTCCAGGTACACGCCCACCATGGTCAGGACCTCGAGGTAGATGAACAGCAGCAGCAGGTCCCCGAGGGTGACCTCGCGGGTGCTGATCATCTTCCAGATCTCCTCGCCGGTGGCGTAGAGGGTGGCGAGTGCGATGACGAACAGGGCGATCGACTCGACCACCTTGATCATCTTCCTGCCCAGGCGCGCGGCCGGCAATTGTCTTGGTTTGCTGTCCATGGTGGCATCATAGCGAATCTCTATGGTGGCCACTATCCTTAAAAGGCCGCGGCCGCCACCGGCCCGGCGCTTGGCTTTGGCGGGGCATAAGGGTATAAATGCACGTTTTTTCACGCGTTTTTGCGGGGGAATAGCGGATGAGCAAGCCACTGGTCGGCGTCGTCATGGGCAGCAGCAGCGACTGGCCCGTCATGCAGCATGCCGTGGAGCAGCTCGCGGCCTTCGGCGTGGCCCACGAATACCGTGTCGTCTCGGCACACCGCACCCCCGATCTGCTGTTCGAGTATGCCGCCACTGCACGCGAGCGCGGCCTCAAGGCCATCATCGCCGGGGCCGGCGGGGCCGCCCACCTGCCGGGCATGCTGGCCGCCAAGACCACCGTGCCGGTGCTGGGCGTGCCGGTCCCCTCGCGCTACCTCAAGGGGCAGGATTCACTGCTGTCCATCGTGCAGATGCCCAAGGGGGTGCCGGTGGCCACCTTCGCCATCGGCGAGGCCGGCGCGGCCAATGCCGGGCTCTTCGCCGTGGCCATGCTGGCGGGCGAGGATGCGGCGCTGGCCGCGAAGCTGGCCGAGTTCCGTGCCCGCCAGGAACAGGCCGTGTTCGACATGACCCTGCCCCCGGAGGCCTGAGGTGATACTGCCGGGTGCGACCCTGGGCATGCTGGGCGGCGGCCAGCTCGGTCGCATGTTCACCATCGCCGCGCGCACCATGGGCTACCGCGTCATCGTGCTGGACCCGGACCCGGACAGCCCGGCCGGCCGCCTGGCCGACGAACACCTGCATGCCGCCTACAACGACGACTGGGCCCTGGAACAGCTGGGCCGTTCCTGCGCCGCCGTCACCACCGAGTTCGAGAACATCCCGGCAGACACCCTGCGCAGGCTGGCGGCCTTCTGTCCCGTGCGCCCCGCGGCCGAGGCCCTGGAGCAGACCCAGAACCGCATCCGCGAGAAGACCTTCATCCACCAGGCGGGCCTCGCCACCGCGCAGTTTCGCGCCGTCGAGTCGCCGGCGGAGCTGGAGGCGGCCTTCGCGGCCATCGGCGGCCCCGCCATCCTCAAGCGTGCCGCCTTCGGCTACGACGGCAAGGGGCAGTACGTGGTGGACAGCCTGGCGGCCGCATGCGAGGCCTTTCAGGCCATGGACAGCGTGCCCTGCGTGCTCGAGCAGCGCGTGAACCTGGCCGTGGAGGTCTCGGTGATGGTGGCGCGCAATCCCAGCGGCCAGGTGACGACCTACCCGGTGGCCGAGAACATCCACGTGAACGGCATCCTCGATACCACCATCGTGCCGGCGCGCATCGACGACGCCCTGGTCTCGAAGGCACGGACAGCGGCGACGCGGCTCGCCGAGGCGCTGGACTACTGCGGCGTGATGGGCGTGGAGTTCTTCGTCACCGATGCGGGCGAGCTGCTGGTGAACGAGGTCGCCCCCCGCCCGCACAACAGCGGGCACTACACCATCGACGCCTGCATCACCTCGCAGTTCGAACAGCAGGTGCGCATGGTCTGCGACCTGCCCTTCGGCGACACGCGCCTGCTCTCGCCGGTGGTGATGATCAATCTGCTGGGCGACCTCTGGGCATCGGGTAACCCGCCGTGGGAGGGGCTGCTGGCCGACCCGGCGGCCAAGCTGCACCTCTATGGCAAATCCACGGCCCGCCCCGGGCGCAAGATGGGCCACTTCTGCTGCCTGGCCGATGACGTGGACACGGCGCTGGCCCATGCGCGCCGGGCCATGTCGCAGCTCTCGGGGCGGTCATGAGCCCCGAGACCCTGCCGAACAGCGGCGACGCCATCGACAGGCTGCGCCAGGACATCGTCTTCACCGACACCCTGCGGGGGCAGACGCTCACCTTCCACAGCACCTGGGGCATCTTCTCGCCCAAGGGGGTCGATGAGGGGACGCGCCTGCTGCTGGACTTCATCGAGGTGAACGCGGCCGACGACTGCCTCGACCTGGGCTGCGGCTACGGGCCCATCGGGCTCACGCTCGCCCGGCTGGCGCCCGGTGGGCGCACGTTGATGGTGGACAAGGACTTCATGGCCGTGGAATACGCCAACCGCAATGCCGCCCTCAACGGCATCGGCAACGCCGAGGCCATGCTGAGCAACGCCTTCCAGCACATCGGGGAGCGGCAGTTCGACCTGATCGCATCCAACGTGCCCGCCCAGGTGGGCAAGGAGATGCTCGGCATCATGCTGCACGACGCCCACGCCCACCTGCGTCCCGGCGGCCGGATCTACGTGGTGACCATCACCGGCCTGCGCCAGCTGTTCAAGCGCGAGCTCACCCGCGTGTTCGGCAACTACGAGAAGATCAAGCAGGGCAGGACCTACACCGTGGCCATGGCGGAGAAGGCGGCCTAGATGTTCATCGCCGCCGATCAGGTGATCGCCGACCTCGGCCTGCTGGCCAACGGCGGGTATCTGCTCCTGTTGCTCTTCGCCCTGCGCCATGCCGACTGGCGGCGTCTGTGGCGTCCGGATCAGCTCAACCTCTACCTGGTGGCCTGTCTGGCGCTGATCGGCCTGTGGAGCCTGCGTGCCGGGGTGTCGCCCGGGCTCGCCCTGCACTACCTGGGCGTGACCGCCTTCACCCTGCTGTTCGGCTGGGGGCTGGCCATTGTCGGCACCTCGGCGGCGCTGGTCGGCATGCTGCTGCTGTGGGGCGGCGACTGGGGGGCGTTCGCCATCAATGCCCTGGTCGTGGGGGCGACTCCTGTGCTGGTGACCCTGGGTGTCCATCACCTGGCCCGGCGATACCTGCCGGCGCACTTCTTCATCTACCTGTATATCAACGTCTTTCTCGCCGCAGCCCTGGCCATCCTCGTCAGCGTGCTGCTGGTCGCCGCGCTGCTGACGCTGAGCGGGGCCTACAGCCTGCCGCGCATGGGCTACGAGTACCTGGCCTACCTGCCCCTGCTGGTCCTGCCCGAGGCCATTCTCAACGGCATGTTAATGACCGCCTTCGTGGTGCTCAAGCCGGATGTGGTGGCCACCTTCGACGACGATTTCTACCTGAAGAACCGTTAACCAGCGGTTCAGCCGGGTTTGTTTACATTGCCCACGTGCTCTGCAAAAATGCCTGCAAACAAGAAGTTGCACTGCCAGGATAGCCAGCACGCAAGTGCCTACATTCAATCGGAGGACGTGTGATGAAGAAGATGATGACCTATGCAGTGGCCGGTCTGCTGACCATGGCTTCGGCGGGCGCGATGGCCGCAGGCGACCCGGTCGCCGGCAAGGCCAAGTATTCCGGCACCTGCGTGAGCTGTCACGGTGCCAACGGCATCAGCAACGTGCCGATGTACCCGAACCTGGCAGGGCAGAAGGAGACCTACCTGGTCACCGCCCTGAAGGGCTACCAGAACGGTACCCGCACCGACGCGACCATGAAGGCCATGGCCGCCGGTCTGTCCGAGACCGACATCAACAACATCGCCGCTTACCTCGCCAGCCTGAGCTGCAGCAAGTAAGTCGTTCGATGAAAAGGCCCGGCCCGCGAAAGCGGGCCGGGCCTTTTTGTGCCTGTGTGATGGAAAGTGCAACTCCCTTGCCACAGGCGGGGCAGGGGCGCGTCGGTGCAGGATCGCCCGGGCGATCCTGCCTCAGGCCACCTCGTACTTGCGCATGCGGTAGAGCAGGGTGTCGCGGCTGATGCCGAGCAGGCGCGCCGCCCGGCTGCGGTTGCCGTTGGTGCGTGACAGGGCCTGGCGGATCAGACTGAGTTCCACGTCTTCCAGGCGCAGGCCGGTCTCGGGCAGGGTGATGGGCGCATCGGCGGGCATGGCATCGAGGCCCTGCATCTCGCGCGGCAGGTTGCCGACGTCCACCGTGCGTCCGTTCAGCAGGATCAGCGTGCGTTCGCAGAAGTTGCGCAGTTCGCGCACGTTGCCCGGCCAGCGGTAGCGCCTGAGTGCCTGCAGGGCCTCGCGGGTATAGCTGGGCGCGGCCAGGCCGTGCTCGGCGGCCAGCGCCTTGTTGAAGCGTTCCAGCAGCAGCGGGATGTCGCCGCGGCGCTCGCGCAGGGCGGGCAGTTGCACGGGGACGATGTTCAGGCGGTAGTAGAGGTCTTCGCGGAAGCGGCCGGCCCGCACCTCGGCGTAGAGGTCGCGGTGGGTGGCGGCCACCACGCGGATGTCGGTCGCCACCGGGGTGTTCGCCCCCAGCGGCTGGCACTCGCCGCTCTCGAGGAAGCGCAGCAGCTTGGCCTGCACGGCCAGCGGCAGTTCGCCGATCTCGTCCAGGAACAGCATCCCGCCCTCGGCCGCGCGGATGCGCCCGGGCTGGGCGCTGTCGGCGCCGGTGAAGGCGCCGCGCGTGTGGCCGAAGAGTTCGGATTCGACCAGCGATTCGGGCAGGGCGGCGCAGTTCACGGCCACGAAGGGCCCGGCGGCGCGGGCGCTGGCGGCGTGCAGGGCGCGGGCGACCAGCTCCTTGCCCGTCCCGCTCTCGCCGAGGATCAGCGTGGTGACGTCGGCGGCGGCGACCAGGTGGGCCGACCGCAGGGCGGACAGAAACTCCGGGTCCTTGCCGATCAGCTGCTGCTCGAAGGGGTTCGTGGTCATGGTCTCGGTGTCCGGAAGTCCATGTGAGGAATGCGGGCTAATATACCAGCCCGGCCGCCACCCGCCAAAGCCGGAACCTCCCCGGCTTGACCCCGGTCAGCCATAATAGGTATCTCATCCACATCTGAAGGCGGGATTGTTCATGGCGGACAGCGAACACAGCTATCGCTTTTCCATCGGCGGCATGAGTTGCGCCGGCTGCGTGGCGGCGGTGGAGAACGCCATCCGCGCCGTGCCCGGCGTGCGTGAGGCCACGGTGAACCTCGGCGAGCGCACCGCCAGCGTGAGCGGTGAGGTCGCCCCCGAGGCGGTGGTCGCGGCCGTCGGCCAGGCCGGTTACGAGGCGGCGGAGCTGCGCGGCATCGCCGACGAGGCCGGGAAGGAGGCCGCGGAGATGGCCCATTACCGGCGCCTGCTGTGGAAGTTCGGCGTGGCCGCGGCAGTGGGTTTTCCGCTCATGGGCATCGACTGGCTGGGGCTGATGCCGCCGCTGGCGGGCTGGGGGCAGGCCTTCTGGATCGTCACCGGCCTGGTGACCGCCGGCGTGATGTGGTTCTCCGGCCGGCAGTTCTTCGTCGGCGCCTGGAAGGCCTTCCGCAATCACAACGCCAACATGGACACCCTGATCGCCCTGGGTACCGGGTCGGCCTGGGCCTATTCCTGGCTCATCAGCCTGTGGCCCACGCTGGTGCCCGCACTGGCCCGCCACGTGTACTTCGAGGCCGCGCTCATCATCATCGCGCTGATAAATCTTGGCGCGGCGCTGGAGATGCGCGCGCGGGGCAAGACCTCGGAGGCCATCAAGCGTCTCATCGGCCTGCAGCCGCGCACGGCGCGCATCATCCGCAACGGCAAGGAGATGGACGTGCCCATCGAGGAGGTGGGGCTGGACGAGACCGTGCGCGTGCGTCCGGGCGAGAAGATCCCGGTGGACGGGGTGATCATCGACGGGCATTCCAACATCGACGAGTCCATGCTCACCGGCGAGCCGCTGCCGGTGGCCCGGGGCAAGGGCGACGAGGTCATCGGCGGCACGCTCAACAAGAGCGGCAGCTTTCTCATGCAGGCCAAACGCATCGGCGCCGACACCGCCCTGGCGCGCATCATCGAGCTGGTGCGCAGCGCCCAGTCCTCCAAGCCCGCCATCGGCCGGCTGGCCGACCGCATCTCGGCCGTGTTCGTGCCGAGCGTGCTCATCATCGCCACGCTCACCTTGCTCGCCTGGTTCAACTTCGGCCCCGAGCCGCGGGTGAGCTACATGCTCGCCGCGACCATGACCGTGCTGCTGATCGCCTGCCCCTGCGCGCTGGGGCTGGCCACGCCCATCTCCATCATGGTGGGCGTGGGCAAGGCGGCCGAGTTCGGCGCCCTGATCCGCAACGGCGAGGCCCTGCAGCGGGCCCGCAGCCTCACCACGGTGGTGCTGGACAAGACCGGCACCGTCACCGAGGGACGGCCGCGGGTGGTGGAGCTGCTGCCGGCCGAGGGGCATGACGAGGCCGGACTCCTGCGCCTGGCGGCGAGCATCGAGGCGGCCTCCGAGCACCCCCTGGCCGAGGCCGTGGTGGCGGCCGCCCGCGAGCGCGACATCGCGCCGGAGACGGTCGAGGGCTTCGAGGCCGTGTCCGGCAAGGGCGTGCGCGCCCGCTTGGCGGGCGCCGAGGTCCTGTTCGGCAACCGCCGCCTCATGGCGGAGAGCGACATCGCCGTCGACGACTGGGAAGGGCGTGCAAAGGCGCTGGCCGACGCGGGACAGACCCCCATGTACCTGGCCGTGGACGGTGCCCTGGCGGGCGTGGTGAGCGTGGCCGACCCCATCAAGGCCGATTCGGCCGAGGCCATCGCGCGCATGCACGCCCTGGGACTGAAGGTGGTGATGCTCACGGGCGACAACGCGGCCACCGCCGAGGCCGTTGCCCGGCAGGTGGGGGTGGACGAGGTCTTCGCCGAGGTGTTGCCGGAGCAGAAGGAAGAGAAGGTCGGGGCCCTGCAGGCCCGCGGCGAGGTGGTCGGCATGGTCGGCGACGGCATCAACGACGCCCCGGCGCTGGCCCGTGCCGACGTGGGCTTTGCCATTGGCACGGGCACCGACGTGGCCATCGAGAGCGCCGACATCACCCTCATGCGCGGCTCGCTGCACGGCGTGGTGGAGGCCATCGCCATCTCCCGCGCCACGGTGCGCAACATCAAGCAGAACCTGTTCGGCGCCTTCATCTACAACGGCATCGGCATCCCGCTGGCCGCGGGCGTGTTTTATCCGCTGGGCATCCTGCTCAATCCCATGATCGCGGGCGCGGCCATGGCCATGTCCTCCGTCACCGTGGTCACCAACGCCAACCGGCTGCGCTTCTACAAACCGAAGCGGGAGGTGCGCGCATGAGCCTGCTGGTGAACCTCGCGGGGCTGGTGGTCATCGGCCTCATCGTCTGGTGGTTCTGGCTCTCCAGCCCGCGCGCCCGCACCGTCGCGACCGGCGCGCCCATCGACATCCTGGTGGACGATGGCGTCTACACGCCGGGGGTGATCGAGGCGAAGGCGGGCGAGCCGATCGAGCTGCGCTTCCTGCGCAAGGACGCGAGCCCCTGCGCCGAGCAGGTGATCTTCGAGGGCCTCGATATCAGCGCCGAGCTGCCGGTGGACCGGCAGAAGACGGTGACCGTCACCCCGCCCGCCCCGGGCGAGTACGCCTTTACCTGCCAGATGAAGATGTACCGGGGGAAGCTGGTGGTGAGGTGAGGGCCTCAGGCGTAAAGACGGGGAGCCACAGAGGTCACAGAGGACACAGAGTAAAGCCGGGCTCCCGATTACCTCTGTGCCCTCTGTGGCTCAACAACCCGGTTTAAGTATGTACTGCCCCCTCGCGCCCTCAGGGCACCAGATACGGCCCGGCGGCGCCGGCCACGGCGGTGAGCAGGCCGATGGCCGTGTTGATGCCCACCAGCAGGCGGATCTGCGCGAGGGCCTTGCCGCCGGTGGCCCAGTCCTCGGCGGCCACGGCGGCCTTGAGGCGGTTGTAGGGGGCGAAGAAGACGTGGAAGAAGATCAGCATCATGAGGATGCCGAGCCCGAGCATGGCGTGCACGTAGAGCGGGGCGCCCTTCATGCCGCCGAAGTGGTCGAACAGCATCCAGAAACCGGTGGCCAGCAGGGCGATGATCGCGGCCCAGACCCAGGGGAAGAAGCGGCGGAAGGTGGCGACCCACAGCTTCAGGCGCTGCGGCGGTTCCAGCACCTCGACGGCGGCCGGGCGCTGGGCCATGTAGGCGAAGAACATGCCGCCCACCCAGACGATGGCGGCGAGGACGTGCAGACTGATGGCGAGACTCATGCGGACTCCTTGATTGGGGTGTGTTATTGGTCCTGTCGCAATGCCGCCCCATTCTGACCCAAGCCCCCGGTGGCGACAACTTCGCCCCCGGCCCCGGCCGGTCGCGCCCCGCGGCCAGCGGGAGGCTGAAAATTCCCGCCCAATCGGGTAAAGTCGCCCGTTCACAAAAATTTATGGGTGGGCGGCGGCGTGCGGGCCTTTCAGGGGTTCCCGCCGGCTGTCCCGAATTCACCCTCAAGACCCCACGAGGCTTTGCCATGGCTAACGATTTTGCGATCGCACCGTCCATCCTCTCCGCCGACTTCGCCAAGCTGGGCGAAGAAGTCGACAACGTGCTGGCGTCCGGCGCCGACATCGTCCACTTCGACGTGATGGACAACCACTACGTGCCCAACCTGACCATCGGCCCGCTGGTCTGCGACGCCCTGCGCAAGCACGGCGTGACCGCGCCCATCGACGTGCACCTGATGGTCAAGCCGGTCGATCGCATCATCCCGGACTTCGCCGCGGCGGGTGCCAGCTACATCACCTTCCACCCGGAGGCCTCCGAGCACGTCGACCGCACCCTCCAGCTGATCAAGGCCGAGGGCTGCAAGGCCGGCCTGGTGTTCAACCCCGCCACCCCGCTGGACGTGCTCGAGTACGCCCTGCCCATGTGCGACATGGTGCTGCTGATGTCGGTGAACCCGGGCTTCGGCGGCCAGGCCTTCATCCCCTACGTGCTGGACAAGGCCCGCAAGGTGCGCGCCATGATCGACGAACAGGGGCTGGACTGCCGCCTGGAGATCGACGGCGGCATCAAGGTCGACAACATCGCGGAAGTCGCGGCGGCCGGCGTGGACACCTTCGTCTCCGGCTCCGGCATCTTCGGCAAGCGCAACGACGCCGATCCCCACAAGTACGACAGCATCGTCAAGGCCATGCGCGACGAGCTGGCCAAGGCCGGCTGACGGCGGGACCGGTCGCATGCTGAGCAAGCCCCGGATGGTCCTGATCGACGTGGACGGCACGCTGGTCGACAGCGTGCCGGACCTCGCCTATTGCGTGGACGAGATGATGGCCCGCCTGGACCTGCCGCGCCGCGGCGAGGCGGCGGTGCGCAACTGGGTGGGCAACGGCGTCGAGCGCCTGGTCGAGCGCGCGCTCGCCAACGACCTCGACGGCCAGCCGGACGAGGCCCTCAAGGCCCGTGCGCTGCCGATCTTCCTTGAGCTCTATGCCGAGAACACCTCCCGGCGCAGCTGTCTGTATCCGGGGGTGGAGGAAGGCCTGGCCTATCTCCGGGATGCCGGTTTCCGCCTGGGCTGCGTGACCAACAAGGCCGAGCAGTTCACCCTGCCGCTGCTGCAGGATCTCGGTATCCGGGACTATTTCGAGATCGTGGTCAGCGGCGATACCCTGCCGAAGAAGAAGCCCGATCCCCTGCCGCTGCTGCATGCCGCCGAGCAGCTTGGCGTGACGCCGGCCGAGTCGCTCATGATCGGCGACTCGATCAGCGACGTGAAGGCGGCGCGGGCGGCGGGCTTCCGGATCATCTGCATGAGTTATGGTTATAATCACGGCGAGGACATCCGCGACTACGATCCGGATGCCGTGATCGATTCCATGGCGGAACTTGGCGGCTTACTCGAACAGGCAGCGTAATGGGCATGCAACGGTTTCAGTTCAACAGTGTGGGTCAGCGTGGCTGGCGATGGTGGCGGTAGCACCATCGACAACCCATCCTGCGCCACTGTTTGAAATGGAACCCCGTTCATGAACCGCGAACAATTCGACAAGCTCATCGGCGACGGCCATAACCGCGTACCCCTCGTGCGCGAAGTGCTCGCCGACCTCGACACCCCCTTGAGCACCTACCTGAAACTGGCGGCCGCGCCCTACTCCTATCTCTTCGAGTCCGTGCAGGGCGGGGAGAAATGGGGGCGTTACTCCTTCATCGGTCTGCCCTGTCGTACCGTCATCAAGGTGCGGGGGCATCGCGTCACCGTCGAAGAGGCGGGACGGCTGATCGAAGAACAGGAGGTGGCGGACCCGCTGGCCTGGATCGAGGCCTACCAGCGGCAGTACCGCGTGGCCGAGGTCGAGGGCCTGCCGCGGTTCACCGGCGGCCTGGTCGGCTATTTCGGCTACGACACCATCCGCTACATCGAGCCGCGGCTGGCGAAGGTCGACAAGCCCGACCCCATCGGCAGCCCGGACATCCTGCTGATGGTCTCCGAGGAGGTGGTCGCCTTCGACAACCTCAGCGGCAAGCTCTATCTCGTGGTGCATGCCCAGCCCGGTGGTTATGACGATGCGCTGGCCCGGCTCGACCGGCTGGAAGACCAGCTGCGCGACGCCACGCCGGTGTACCGTCCGGCGGCCGCCGCGCGCCACGTCACCGAGGACGACTTCGTCTCCGGCTTCACCGAGGAGGGCTTCAAGGCCGCGGTGCAGAAGGCGCGCGAGTACATCGTCGAGGGCGACATCATGCAGGTGGTGCTGTCGCAGCGCCTGTCCATCCCCTTCAAGGCGCGGCCGCTGGACCTGTACCGCGCCCTGCGCAGCCTCAATCCCTCGCCCTACATGTTCTACCTCGACCTCGAGGATCACCACGTGGTTGGCTCCTCGCCCGAGATCCTGGTGCGTCTGGAGGATGGCATGGTCACCGTGCGGCCCATCGCCGGCACCCGCAAGCGCGGGCGCGACGAGGCGCAGGACCAGGCGCTGGAGGCGGAGCTGCTGGCCGATCCCAAGGAGCTCGCCGAGCACCTCATGCTCATCGATCTCGGGCGCAACGACGCCGGGCGCGTGAGCCAGACCGGCTCGGTCAAGGTCACGGACAAAATGGTGATCGAGCGCTATTCGCACGTCATGCACATCGTCTCCAACGTGGTCGGCAGGCTGAAGCCGGACATGGGCGCCATGGACGTGCTGCGCGCGACCTTTCCCGCGGGCACCGTGAGCGGCGCACCCAAGATCCGCGCCATGGAGATCATCGACGAGCTGGAACCGGTGAAGCGCGGCGTGTATGCCGGTGCGGTGGGTTATCTCTCCTGGAACGGCAACATGGATACGGCGATCGCCATCCGCACCTCCGTGATCCGGGACGAGACGCTGCACATCCAGGCCGGGGCGGGCATCGTCTACGACTCCGTGCCCGATCTCGAATGGAAGGAGACCATGAACAAGGGGCGCGCGACCTTCCGCGCGGTGGCCATGGCCGAGGCCGGCCTCGACGGTGCGCAGGAGGAGGGCTCGCAATGATCCTGATGATCGACAACTACGATTCCTTCACCTACAACCTCGTGCAGTACCTGGGCGAGCTGGGCGCCGAGGTGCGGGTGGAGCGCAACGACCAGATCAGCATCGACGACATCGAGGCCATGGCGCCCGAGCGCATCATGATCTCGCCCGGGCCCTGCACACCGAACGAGGCCGGCGTGTCGCTGGACGTGATCCGTCACTTTGCCGGCCGGCTGCCGATCCTCGGCGTGTGTCTCGGCCACCAGAGCATCGGCCAGGCCTTCGGCGGCAAGGTGGTGCACGCACGCGAGATCATGCACGGCAAGACCTCGCTGATCCATCATAAGGATGGCGGCGTGTTCGCCGGGCTGCCGAACCCCTTCGAGGCCACCCGCTATCACTCGCTGGTGATCGAGAAGGAGAGCCTGCCGGACTGCCTGGAGGTCACGGCGTGGACGCAGGCCGCCGATGGCGGCATCGACGAGATCATGGGCGTGCGCCACAGGGAATATGCCATCGAGGGCGTGCAGTTCCACCCCGAATCCATACTCACGCAGCATGGCCACGACCTGCTGAAGAACTTCCTGCAGATGCCGGCGGAAGGAGGAGCCAGTCAATGAACATGCAAGAAGCGATTCGTGCCGTCACCGAACGTCACGACCTCAGCAGCGAGCAGATGACCGCGGTGATGCAGCTCATCATGACCGGCGAGGCCACGCCGGCACAGATCGGCGGCTTCCTCGTCGGTCTGCGCATGAAGGGCGAGACCGTGGACGAGGTGGCCGCGGCCGCGGGCGTGATGCGCGAACTCTCCACGCGCGTGAGCGTGAACACCGACCACCTGGTCGATACCTGCGGTACCGGCGGCGACGCCTCCGGCACCTTCAACATCTCCACCGCCAGCGCCTTCGTCACCGCCGCCGCCGGCGCGCGCGTGGCCAAGCACGGCAACCGTTCCGTCTCCAGCAAGAGCGGCAGCGCCGACGTGCTGGAGGCCGCCGGGGTGAACCTCGACCTGGGGCCCGAGGCGGTCGCGCGCTGCGTGAACGAGATCGGCGTGGGCTTCCTGTTCGCACCACGGCATCACGGGGCGATGAAGTACGCCGTCGGCCCGCGCCGGGAGATGGGCGTGCGCACCATCTTCAACGTTCTGGGTCCGCTCACCAACCCCGCCGGCGCACCCAATCAGGTGCTCGGCGTGTTCAGCCACGGCTGGCTGCGGCCGCTGGCCGAGGTGCTCAAGCGCCTGGGCAGCCGCCACGTCATGGTGGTCCATGCCCGCGACGGCCTGGACGAGATCTCCATCGGCACGCCGACCCAGGTGGCCGAGCTGCGAAATGGCGAGATCAACGAGTACGTCATCTCGCCCGAGGACTTCGGGCTCACGACCACCGACCTCGCCGCCATCAAGGTGGGCGATGCCGGCGAGAGCCTCGCCATGCTGCGCAGTGTGCTCAACAACACCCCGGGGCCGGCCCGCGACATCGTCGCCCTCAATGCCGGGGCGGCCATTTACACGGCCGGGGTCGTCGGCGATCTCGCCGCCGGCGTGGCGCGCGCGCAGCAGGTGATCGCCTCGGGCGAGGCCGCGGAGAAGTTCCAGCAGCTCATCGACCTGAGCAACGCCCTCGGACCGCGGGCAGGGTAGGGGCGGCATGACGAACACGCCGGACATCCTGCAGAAGATCCTCCAGCGCAAACGCGAGGAGATCGCCGAGCGCTCCGCGCATACCCCGCTGGCGGCACTGCAGGATCACGTGGATGCCGCGCCGGCGGTGCGGCCCTTCCTCGCGGCCCTGGAGGCCCGCGTCGCCCGCGGCCGGCCGGCGGTGATCGCCGAGGTGAAGAAGGCCAGCCCCAGCAAGGGGGTGATTCGCGCGGACTTCGACCCGGAGGCGATTGCCCGCAGCTACGAGGCGGGCGGGGCCGCCTGCCTCTCCGTGCTCACCGATCACGATTTCTTCCAGGGCAGCGAGGCCTATCTGCAGGATGCGCGCGCGGCCTGTACGCTGCCGGTGCTGCGCAAGGACTTCATGCTCGATCCCTACCAGGTCTGGGAGGCGCGGGTCATGGGGGCCGACTGCATCCTGCTCATCGTCTCCGCCCTGGACGATGCGCGCATGGCGGAGCTCACGGCGCTCGCCCACGAGCTCGGCATGAACGTGCTGGTCGAGGTGCACGACGCCGACGAACTCGCGCGGGCCCTCCGGCTGGAGGCGCGGCTCATCGGCATCAACAACCGCAGTCTGCGTACCTTCGAGACCACGCTGGATACCACGCTCGGCCTGCTCGATCGCATCCCGGACGATCGCCTGGTGGTCACCGAGAGCGGGATCCATACGCCGGATGACGTGCGCCTGATGCGTGAGCACGGCGTACATGCCTTCCTGGTGGGAGAGGCCTTCATGCGCGCCGACGATCCGGGTGCGCGGCTGGCCGAGCTGTTCGGGACGAACGAGGGGTAGAGAAAGCGCCGGGGGTTGCCGGGGATTCCCGGCAGGGGTTCAGCGTGTGCCGTAGAGGACGATGGTCTTGCCGCGGGCATGCAGCAGGCCCTCGGCCTCCAGCTCCTTCAGCACGCGCCCGGCCATCTCGCGGGAGCAGCCGACCATCTTGGCCAGTTCCTGGCGGGTGATGCGGATCTGCATGCCGTCCGGATGGGTCATGGCATCCGGCTGCTTGGCGAGGTTGAGCAGGGTGTGGGCGATACGGCCGGTGACGTCGACATAGGCCAGGTCCATCACCTTGCGGTTGGTCTCGCGCAGGCGCGCGGCCATCTGCGTGGCCAGGGCGAAGAGGATGTCCGGGTCCTCGTGGGCCACTCGGCGGAACTCGGTATAGGTCATCTCGGCGATGGTGCATTCCTGGCGCGCCACCACCAGTGCGGCACGGCCTTCCTCTTCCTCGCTGAACAGGCCCATCTCGCCGAAGAAGTCGCCGGGGTTGAGATAGGCGA
Source organism: Chromatiales bacterium (assembly GCA_014762505.1). Lineage (NCBI taxonomy): Bacteria > Pseudomonadati > Pseudomonadota > Gammaproteobacteria > Chromatiales > Chromatiales bacterium. Next base: position 360,411 of record JABURS010000043.1, read on the forward strand.
GCACGATCTCGTGATCGTCCTCGTCCTCGATCATTACGCTGACCGAACCCTCGATGATATAGTACAGGGACTCCGGCTTGTCGCCGGCATGGATGATGATCGAGCGCGCAGGATAGTGCTTCCGGTGGCAATGCCCCAGGAAGCGTTCCAGCGCCGGGTTCGCCGGCGGTTTCTTGATTCTCAGTTGATCCATGCGCATGGCGAGGCGTCTCCTGTTTCGCACTCAAGTGTATGCCAAGCCTGACATTTTTGTCGAACGCCAATCTCGGGAAGTGTGACGCATTATGAAAGCACGTGTGAAGTGGCTGGATTACATGAGTTTTGTCGGCGAAGCCGGCAGCGGCCATTCAGTGGTCATGGATGGCGCCCCCGAGGCGGGTGGCCGCAATCTGGGCATTCGCCCCATGGAAATGCTGCTGCTCGGCATGGGCGGCTGCACCTCCTTCGATGTGGTGATGATCCTGAAGAAGGCGCGCCAGGAGATCGTCGACTGCGAGGTGCATCTGGAGGCCGAGCGCGCCGAGACCGAGCCCAAGGTCTTCACCCGGATCCATGCCCACTTCGTGGTGGTGGGCCGCAACCTCTCCGAGAAACACGTGCGACGGGCGGTCGAGCTCTCGGCCGAGAAGTACTGCTCCGCCTCCATCATGCTGGGCAAGACGGCCGAGATCACCCACGACTTCGAGATCCGCGAGGCCTGCGAGTAGACCTGCCATGAGCGAGCGCGCATGAGCAAGGGCGCCAACGCCGCCTTCGATGCCCTGCTGGTGGCCTATTACGAGGCGTGGTTCCGCTATCACCCCGAGCGTGCGGTGGATGTCGGTATCAACGGCTATGCCGATCGTCTGCGTCCCTTCGACGATGACGAGATCGGCGCCCTGGTCGCGCTCAACGAGAAACTGCTGGCCGAGCTGGAACTCGTCGCGGTCGACGACCTGAGCCCGGACCGGCGCATCGACCTCGATGTGCTGGAAGGGGCGGCCCATCTCGAGATCTGCGAGCTGCGCGAATCGGACTGGCGGCACCACAATCCCAATGCCTTCCTGCCGGTGGACGCCATCCACCAGCTGTTTCTCAAGCCCGTCAAGGACTTCGCCGGCGCCCTGCGTGCACGGCTGGAACAGATCCCGGCCTATCTGCGCGGTGCCCGCGTGCACCTGCTGCAGACACCGGAGCTGGTGCCGGTGCTGTGGGCCGAGTCGGCCCACCAGACGGCGCGGGCCGGCGCGGACTACATCCGCTCCCTGGAACGGCATCCGCGGGTGCTGCAGGCCATGGGACGTGAAGGATTGCATGGATTCATCGAGCCGGCGGCACGGGCGCTGACCGAGTTCGCCCATTTCCTGGAGGCCGATCTCGGCCCGCGCTGCGAGGGGGACTTCGCCTGCGGGCGCACCCACTTCGACCGGCTGCTGGCGCAGCGCCATTTCCTGGACGTGGATGCCGATGCCCTGCATGCCTTCGGGCGGCAGCTCTTCGACGTCACCCGCCGCAACCTGCACGACGTGACCCGGGAGCTCAGCGGTCAGGACGATCCGGCCGTGTTGCAGGCGCGAATCCAGGCCGAGCATCCGGACGCCGAGGGGCTGGTGGCGGCCTATCGCGAGGCCATGGAGCGGGCGCATGCCTTCGTCGTCGAGCGGGACCTGGTCACGGTGCCGGATGCCCAGGCCCTGCACGTCGTCGAGACGCCCGCCTTCCTGCGCCACCAGATCCCCTTTGCCGCCTATGTGGAGCCGGCGGCCAACGACCCGGCGCAGACCGGCCATTACTACGTGACGCCGCCGGTGGACGAGGCCGGGCTGGGCGAGCACCATGCCCTGGGCATCGCCCATACCGGGGTGCACGAGGCCTGGCCCGGACACCACCTGCAGTTCGTCACCGCCCACCGGCGGCCCGAATCGCGCAGCCTGCCGCGGCTGCTCAACCCCTCGGCCACGCTCTACGAGGGCTGGGCGCTGTACTGCGAGTCGCTGATGCACGAGCAGGGTTTCCTCGATTGTCCCGAGTCGCGCTTCGTGTTGCTGCAGGACCGCCTGTGGCGTGCCCTGCGCATCCTCATCGACGTGGAGCTGCATACCCGGGGCCTGCCGCTGGACGAGGCCGCCGAGCGCATGGTCGAGGCCCTGGGCTTCGGCTATTCTCAGGCCATGGGCGAGCTCACCTGGTATAGCCAGGCGCCCACCGTGCCCATGGGCTATGCCACCGGCTGGGGGCTGGTCAACGCCGTGCGCGACCGGTTAAGGTTGTCCCCCGACTTCGCCCTCAAGGGCTTCCATGACAGGCTGCTGGCCAGCGGTTCCATCGCCCTGCCGCTGGTGATACGCCGCCAGTTCGGCGAGCAGGCCTGGCAGTCGGCCCGCAACATGATCTTCGGCGCCGGGGCCTGACCGGCCCGCGCCACAACCGACGGAGGTACGCCGTGTCGAATCGTCCCCCCGCCACCGGCGGCATGCGCCACGTGGCCCTGAACGTCCGGGATCTGCCTGCCTGTGAGCACTTCTACGTGGACCTGCTGGGCATGCAGGTGGAATGGCGGCCCGATCCCGACAACCTCTACCTCTGCTCGGGGTGCGACAATCTCGCGCTGCACAAGGCCGCCGGCGAGATACTCGACCACGGTCAGCGCCTGGACCACATCGGCTTCATCCTGCGCGCCGAGGCAGATGTGGACGCCTGGTACGCCTTCCTCACCGCCCATGACGTGCCGGTGGAGAAGCCGCCGCGCACCCATCGCGACGGGGCCCGCAGCTTCTACTGCCGGGACCCGGAGGGCAATGTGGTGCAGATGATCTATCATCCCCCTATCGCCGCGGCCTGCCGGGACGCCTGAGCCGGGCCCGGGGGCGAAAAACCACTGTGATCGGGGCTGTGCTGTGGCACAATGGCGCCCCTTTTTCTTTGCCGAAGGCCTGGCCTGTCCGGGCCCGTTGATCGATATACCGGAGGACACCCTCGTTGGTTGAGCGCATGAACAGGAAGCTGAAGCTGCACGGGTTCAACAACCTGACCAAGACCCTCAGCTTCAACATCTACGATATCTGCTACGCGAAGGACGAGCATCATCGTCAGGAGTACATCGAGTACATCGACGAGGTGTACAACGCCGAGCGCCTGACGCAGATCCTGACGGACGTGGTGGATATCATCGGCGCGAACATCCTGGATATCTCGCGCCAGGACTATGATCCCCAGGGCGCCAGCGTGACCATGCTCATCTCCGAGGAGCCGGTGGCGGCCGAGCACCTCACCAACACGCCCGCTCCGGGCCCGCTGCCGGACACGGTCGTCGCGCACCTGGACAAGAGCCACGTCACGGTACACACGTATCCGGAAAGCCATCCGGACAACGGGATCAGCACCTTCCGCGCGGACATCGACGTCTCCACCTGCGGGCGTATCTCGCCGCTGCGCGCGCTCAACTACCTGATCCACAGCTTCGACTCGGATATCGTCACGCTGGACTATCGCGTGCGCGGCTTCACCCGCGACATCCGCGGCAAGAAGCACTTCATCGATCACAAGATCACCTCGATCCAGAACTACCTGTCGCGCGATACCAAGCGCCGCTACGAGATGATCGACGTCAACGTCTACCAGGAATACCTCTTCCACACGAAGATGATCCTGAAGGAATTCGACATCGACAACTATCTCTTCGGCCTGGGGCGTGGCGATTACAGCGCCAAGGAATTGCGCGAGATCGAGAAGCGCCTGCGTCGCGAGATGCAGGAGATCTTCTACGGGCAGAACATGACCGGCGTCTGAGCCGGCAGGTTTGTCGCCCACGAAAAAGCCCCGGCATGCCGGGGCTTTTTCGTGGTGGCGCCTGAGGCGCGCTACAGCCAGTAGGCCGTCTTCGTCATCACCTTCGACATCAGTGGCATCAGGAAGCGGCGCACGGGCAGGGGCAGCTTGGCGCCGCCCGCCTCCAGCGCCACCGTCGCATGGTGCGCCTCGTCCTCTTTCATCTGCTGCAGGATGGCGCGGCTCTTGTGGTCATCGGCCGGCAGTCTTTCGAGGTGTTCCTCCAGGTGGCGCACCACCTGATACTCGGTCTCGGTGACGAAGCCCAGGCTCCACTTGTCGCCGATGGCGCCGGCCACGGCGCCGATGGTGAAGGACCCCCAGTACCAGAACGGGCCGAGGTAGCTCCGGTGGCTGCCGAGCTCGCCGATGCGTTTTTCCGTCCAGGCGAGGTGATCGTTCTCCTCCATTGCCGCACGCTGCATCTGCTCGCGGATGTCCTCGCGTTTCGCCGTCAGCGCCTGGCCCTGGTACAGCCCCTGGGCCGAGACCTCGCCGGCATGGTTGATGCGCATCAGCCGCCCGGCCAGGTCGCGCTCGGCGTCGGTCATGTCCGCCTTCTCCGGCAGGTCGTCGGCGGGATTCGGCCGCTCGGTCACCGGCGGCCGGCCATGCACGGTGCGCAGCGACTGGTCGATCTCGGCGAGGAACTGGTCGATGAGGGTCATTTTTCGCATGCGGGAAGAGTACTGCCCGGGCCAGGGTGGGGCAAGGGGGCGTCTTCCGGCTGGACCGGAGGATGCGATTCAGGCCGGCCGTTCGTCGGTCGCGTACCCGCGCAGGACCTGCCTGTCCGGCCGGTCACCCGCCTGGCCGGCGAGCCAGACGATGGTGCGGATACGTGCCTGCAGGATGCGCGCACGTTCCGCCTCGTCCACCCCCGGTACGTGGCGCAGGCTGACGGCGTTCATGTGCAGGCCCCGCTCCCTCGCCGGGACATCGAGGTCGGCCATCAGGCGCCTGACCAGCGGCAGGGTGAGGGCACGCGGGTCGGGGGCGGGCGTCATGTCGCCAAAGAGATGGACGAGACTGCCGCCGGGGGGCAGGTGGTCGATGACGGCGCGATGGCAGGCCACGGGGGGATAGGCGGTATAGCCCTGGCCGGGCAGCTCCAGCAGCAGGGCGGCGTGGTTGATGAAGGCGCGGGGTGTCGTGTCGAGGCCGGCCAGCTCGTCGTTGATGGCCGCGAGATTGCCCGGGTCCGCGCGGAGCGTGACCGCTTGCAGGCCGGCCTCGGCGAGCGCCGTTTCCAGCAGGCTGGCCAGCGGTTCGCGGATGCCGCCGAGCAGCACGGTGCAGGCGTCCGGCGTCATGTCCCGTAGTCCAGTCCCAGCTGTTCGGCGGTCCCCTGGGTCTGCGGCGCGAAGCGCACACCGAGTCCCACCAGGCGCACCGGGCGGGCGCCGCGCCGCCAGGCGGCAGCAAGCATCTCGCGGTAGCGGGCAGGGTCGGGACGGGTGCCCGTGGTCTGCAGGGTGGTGCTGCGGAAGTCGTCGAACTTCAGCTTCACGAACAGGGTCTGCACGGGCGCGGCCTGGCGCTGGCGGGCGCGCTCGAGCCGGACGAGGAGTTGCCGGTAGAGGGGCTGCAGCTCGGCCTCGATGGCGGCGACGTCCGGCAGGTCCTCGACGAAGGTCTCTTCCACGCTCACCGACTTGCGCTCGCGCGTGACCTCGACGGGACGCGCGTCGATGCCGAAGCTGAGTTCGTGCAGGCGCTGGCCGAAGCTGCCGAAGCGGCGCAGCATCTCGGCCACCGGCACCTGCTGCAGCTCGCCGCAGGTGGTCACCCCCATCGCCCGGAGGCGGCGCGCCGTGGCCGCGCCCACGCCCGGTATCCGTTTCACCGGCAGGGCGGGCATGAAGGCCGGGATGTCCTGCGGACGGATCACGTACTGGCCGTCGGGCTTGTTCCAGTCGCTCGCCACCTTGGCCAGGAACTTGTTCGGCGCGATGCCGGCCGAGGCGGTGAGGCCGGTCTCCTCGAGGATGCGCCGGCGGATGGCCTCGGCCATGCGCGTGGCGCTGCCCCGGTGGTGGGGCAGGCCGGTGACGTCGAGGTAGGCCTCGTCCAGGGAGAGGGGTTCGATACGGTCGGTGAACTCGGCGAAGATGGCCCGGATGCGGCGCGACTCGGCGCGGTAGACCTCCATGCGCACGGGCAGCAGCACGAGGTCGGGGCATAGCCGGAGCGCGTGGGCGGTGGCCATGGCCGAGCGCACGCCGAAGACGCGCGCCTCGTAGCTCGCGGTGGTGATCACGCCGCGCCGCTCGGCGGTCCCGCCCACGGCGATGGCCCGGCCGCGCAGCCCGGGATCATCGCGCATCTCGATGGCCGCGTAGAAGCAGTCCATGTCCACGTGGATGATCTTGCGCGGGGCGGTCATGACGGGCGGATGACCGGGGCGGCGGGCTCAGGCGTTGCCCCGGGCCTCCCACTGGGCCGGGGTGTAGGTCTTCAGCGCGAGGGCGTGGATGCTGCCGTCGGCGATGTGCGGGTTGACGATGCCGTAGACGAGCTGGTGCTGCTTGAGCATGGACAGCCCCTCGAAGGCCTCGCTGATGACCGTGGCGCTGAGGTTGCAGCCCTCGCCGCTGAGTTCCACGGTGGTGCTGCCCGGCAGGCCGTCCTCGATCATCTTCTTCACGTCGTCGATATTCATGTGGCGATGCTGTGTCGTGTGAGCGAGGGCGAAGGATAGCGCAGGGCGCGGGGACGGGTACAGATTCAGGCCCCCGCGCGGGGTTATTGCCGGGCTCAGGTCGGGCTGTCGTGGTCGTCGAGCTCGCGCACGATGATGCCGTCGGTGGCCCCGGGGTCGATGCCCAGGTAGCGGCTGATGGGCGGCATCTGCCGCTCCAGCACGGCCTCGATCTGGCGCGACATTAGGTGCTGGCGATTCACGCCCTCCACCCAGCCGTAGATGGAGGTGCGCAGGTGTTCGAGGTCGTGGATGTTGACGTGGATGTCGTGCACCACGCGCCGGTACTCGGCGAGCGTGGGGTTCACGTCCAGCGCGGCGAAGATGGCTTTCAGCGCCTCGAGCATCTCGCGGGCGTTCTCGGCCAGGCCGAGTGCGGCCGGCGTGATCTCCACCGTTCCCTCCGTGCCCGAATCCACCCAGATGTTGAAGCTCATCTGCTGCAGCGAGTGATACAGCGGTTCCTCCGAGATCAGGAACAGCAGCAGGTTCTGCGGGTTGGCCTTGAGCGTCATGTCGCCATAGGACCACTGCAGGCTGCGGATGAAGTCGGCGAGGCGCAGGTGCTGCCTGAACGGGGCGAGCTGCAGCTGATCGAGGATGAGGATGCTGCGCTCGCCCTCGCTCAGGGCGCAGGCCTCGCTCATCACCCGGTCGAGCTCGTTCACCGGCGCCTCGCCGACGTGCTCCTCTTCCTCGGGCGGGCGCGGGATGCGCACCGGCTCGGGCGCCTCCGGGCGGTCGTCGAATTCGTGATAGAGCACCTGGGCGTAGTCCAGCGCCTGGGCCAGGGCGTTGGCGAAGGCGGTCTTGCGCCGGCCGGTCTCGCCCTCCACGTTGAGACAGCGCAGGTGCTCCACGGGCGCGCCGAGCAGGCAGCGCACCGGGTAGTCGTAGTCGGCGTTGGACAGGAAGCCGTGGTCGGCGAGGCGTCTGGCGAGAGTCATGCGCTGATTATTGGCAAGTCGGGCGGGGGCATCAAGCGGCCTACCAGCGCGCCTTGTCCCACATCTGCGGGTTGGCCCAGAAACGCGGGTTCAGCCAGTCCGGCGTGAGCTTGTAGTCGTAGAGGTCGAAGCGGTAGAGCTCCAGCGGCCGTCCGTCGTGTTCGAAGCAGGCGAGCCGGCGCAGGCCCAGCGCCACCATGTCGGTGAGCGTCCAGTACGAGCGCAGGCCGGGCCAGTCCTCGCCGATGGGCAGCAGGATCAGCAGGCGCTCGGCCACGCGATCGCGCAGCAGCGCCACCAGCTGCTCCGCCTGCGCTCGCTCCAGCCGTTCCAGGCAGTTGGCGACCAGTACCACGTCGTGCCGCTCCAGGCCATCGGCCTCGTCGGGGGCGATGTCGGCGATGTGCCGGCAGGGCGTCTGCGGGTGGGCCGCCTGCCAGGGCGCGAACGCCGCCTCGGCGTCTGCCCCGATGGCCAGCAGCGAATGCGGCGGGTGCTGGCGGAACAGGTGCTCGAGCGCAGGCTGGCAGAGGGTGCTGGGGTAGGTCATCGTGTGTCGGTCTGGGTATCGATAGAGCCATGCTATGATGCGCCCATCCCGGGCGTCATGAAACCCGTCGCATGTTCGAAACCAACGACATCCAGATCCTGATGCGCTCGCGCATCCCGCTCATCGTGATCGAGACCCACGAGGAGCCGCGGGCGATCGAGCTGTTCAAGCGCGTGGCCGTCGGCAACGCGCTGCCGCTGTATCGCTGGAGCACCACCCAGGCCATGCAGCGCATCGACGTGGAACTCGAGCCCGTCTGGACCATGGACAAGCCCCAGGCCCTGCTCAAGCACATCCACGCCAACCCGAAGCCCGGCATCTACCTGCTGCTCGACTTCCATCCCTGGATGGACGATGCCGCCATCGTGCGGCTGGTGAAGGACATCGCCCTGAAGCATGGCGAGACGCCCAACACCCTGGTGTTCATCAGCCACCGGTTCCCGATCCCGCCCGAGATCGAGAAGTACACGGCGCGTTTCGAGCTGAGCCTGCCGTCGTCCGAGCGCCTGGTGGACATCGTGCGGGAGGAGGCACGCGCCTGGGCGGGTGCCCACCCCGAGCTGCAGGTGCACAGCGAGGATGGCGCCGTGGAGGCCCTGGCGCGCAACCTGGCCGGCCTGAGCGTGGAGGACGCCCGGCGTCTCGCCCGCCAGGCCATTGCCGACGACGGGGCGCTCACCCACAGCGATCTAACGCCCGTGATGGAGGCCAAGTACCAGCTCCTGGCCCGCGACGGCGCGCTGAGCTTCGAATACGACACCGCGCGCTTCTCCGACGTGGGCGGGATGGGCCGGCTCAAGACCTGGCTGGAGCAGCGCAAGCGCGTATTCCTCGCCGATACCCCGCCCCCCGGGCTGGACCCGCCCAAGGGGATCATGCTGCTGGGCGTGCAGGGTTGCGGCAAGAGCCTGTCGGCCAAGGCCATCGCCGGGGTGTGGGGCGTGCCGCTGCTGCGCCTGGACGGTGGCGCGCTGTACGACAAGTACATCGGCCAGACCGAGAAGAACCTGCGCGAGGCGCTGAAGACGGCCGAGGTGATGGCCCCCTGCGTGCTGTGGATCGACGAGATCGAGAAGGCGCTGGCGGTGGGGGACTCCGATGGCGGCACCTCGCGGCGCGTGCTGGGCACGCTGCTCACCTGGATGGCCGAGCGCAGGGCGCCGGTGTTTCTCGCCGTCACCGCCAACGACATCCAGCAGCTGCCGCCGGAGCTGATCCGCAAGGGCCGGCTGGACGAGATCTTCTTCGTCGACCTGCCGGATGCCGACACCCGCAAGGTGATCTTCGACATCCACCTGAGAAAGCGCGGTGCCGACGCGGCCGGATTCGATCTGGACCGCCTGGCCGCGATCAGCGAGGGCTTCTCCGGTGCCGAGATCGAGCAGGCGGTGGTGGCGGCCTTCTACGCCGCCCACGCCCGCGACCAGGGCGTGAGCCCCGCCGACCTCGCCCGCGAGATCGTTTCCACCCGCCCGCTGTCGGTGGTGATGGCGGAGAAGATCGATGCGCTGCGGGCGTGGGCGGCCTCGCGTACCGTGCCCGTCAACTGACGGGCGGGCCCGCCGTCAGGGCTTCATCGTCAGCCGGCCGCTGTCCGCGGCCAGTGTCAGTTCCCCGTCGAGAAACGCCCGTATGGCCCGCCCGGCGAGCTTGCCGCGCCAGCCGTGCAGCAGGGCGTTGTCGGTATCGCCCAGGATCACGGCCTCCACGTCCTTGCGCGAGGCGATCGCGCCGGGGCTGATGTCGGCGTCGAGTGCGCTCTGGCGCAGCACCGCCATGGCGGCATCGGCCAGCGGCTCCTGCGCCGGCGGCAGCCGGTCGCGCAGGACGAGTTCGGGCCATTCGCCTTTCGGCCGGGCGCGGCCCGTCTCGATGAGCCCGAGCAGGGTCTGGCCGCGCCGCTCGATGATGCGCGGCTCCAGCGCGCGGATCTTCGCCAGGCCCTTCTCGTCCGCGGGCATGCGCCGGGCGAGGTCCATGAGCACGTCGTCGCTGAGGATCCAGCGCCGCGGCTTGTCCTTCTCCATGGCCTGACGTTCGCGCCAGGCGGCGAGCACCTGCAGCACGGCGAGCTGCGCGCCCTTGAGAAACTGCACGCCCTTGATCTTCTTCCACATCGCGTCCGGATCGGTGACGAAACGCGACTCGGCGCTGAGCTGGGCGAAGTCCTCGTCCAGCCAGTCCAGCCGGCCGAGCTCGACCAGCGTGGCGCGCATCTGCGGGTAGATCTGCGCTAGGTAGCGCACGTCGTCGGCGGCGTAGTTGAGCTGGTCCTCGTCCAGCGGGCGCTGCGCCCAGTCGGTGCGCGCATGCGACTTGTCGAGCTCCAGCCCCAGCGCGTTCTGCACCAGCTTGCCGTAGCCGATCTGCTCGCCCTGGCCGAGCACGGCGGCGGCGATCTGGGTGTCGAAGATCGGCGTGGGCACCTGGCCGGAGAGCTGGTGGAAGATCTCCAGGTCCTGGTGCGCGGCATGCAGCACCTTCAGCGTGGCCGGATCGTTGAGGAGGGCGAACAGCGGCGTCAGGTCCTCGATGGCCAGCGGGTCGATGCAGGCGATCACCTCGGGCGTGCCGATCTGCACCAGGCACAGGCGCGCATGGTAGGTCTTCTCGCGGATGAACTCGGTGTCCAGCGCCAGCCAGTCCACGCCGCGCAGCTCGTCGCAGAAGGCGGCGAGGGCGGCGGCATCGTCGATGTAGCGGATATCGGACATCGGCGGATCAGTCCTGCGGCCGGTTCTGGTCGAAGGCGGCGAGCTGCTCGGCGCTGGCCTCCTGCTGGTACTTCGCCTTCCACTCGGCATAGGGCATGCCGTAGACGATCTCGCGGGCCTGCTCGTAATCCATCTCGATGCCGCGCTCCTCGGCGGCGGCGCGATACCACTTGGAGAGGCAGTTGCGGCAGAAGCCGGCCAGGTTCATCAGGTCGATGTTCTGCACGTCGCTGCGTTCGCGCAGGTGTTCGACCAGGCGACGGAAGGCGGCGGCCTCGAGTTCGGTACGGGTTTGCTGATCCATGGGGTGTTTCCTCGGGGGAGCGAACGATTTTGCGGGCCTATGTTAACAGCTGGAGGCCCCGGGGTTCGCCGGGGACAAAAAAATCGCACCACGGAGGGTGCGATAAGGGAGAGGAGTGTTGCCCGGTCGGGCGTCAGAAGACCTCGTCCCCCTGGGCGACGAGCTGGCGCGTGGCGTCCTGACGCTGGGTATCCGATAGTTGCCGGTCGATGCGTTCCAGCCGCGACCGCGAGGAGGCGAAGCCGTTGTTGGCGGCGCGCTGGTACCAGTACCAGGCGGCGGCCAGGTCCTGGTCGACGCCGTTCCCCTTTTCATACAGGGTGCCCAGCATGTGCTGGGCGGCCGCGAAGTCGCGCTCGGCGAGGTCGCGGAAGAGTTCGACGGCGCGTTCGGGCGATTTCTCCTCGCCCTGGCTGCCGAGCAGGTGGTGCAGGGCCTTGTTGAACTGGTCGGCCGGGTCCGCGAAGGCCTGGTCTTCCGCCAGCGCCGGGGCGGCAAGCGCCACCAGGCCCGCGAGCAGGATGGGGGTCAGCATCTTCATGGGGCACGTCCTGTGGTCTGGGTGAGTGGTCTGGCCTGTTCCTGTAGCGAAGCATTGCAGAGCCCGCGTGCATTACAAGGCGAATACGGCACGACCTGCCGTTTCTTTGATAGGCTTCACGAACCCCCTGTGATGCCCTGCCCAGTCGAGGTGGACATGGTTCAAGTTTCTGTTGTGTCTGGAAAAACAGTTCTCCAATGCATCGTTGTTGCCGTGCTGCTGCTTGCGCTGGCCGGCTGCGGGGGGGCGTCGCCGTCGCCCGGGGCCGTTCCCGCCGTGCCGGACCTGATCTGGGACGTGCGTGGCGGGCGTGCGCTGAAGCCCGATGCCCTGGAGCGGCGCCTGTCGCGCGCGCCGGTGGTGCTGATCGGCGAGGTGCATGACAACCCGCGCCACCATGCCATCGAGGCCGAACTCATCCTCGCCCTGGTACGCATGGGGCGTCATGACGCCGTGGCCCTGGAGATGCTCGATCGTGGTCAGCAGGCCGAACTCGACCACCTGTGGCGCGAGGGGGCCGGGGTGGAGGCCGTGCTCGAGGCCATGGGGTTCGACGAGCGCGGCTGGGGCGCCGACCAGTACCGGCCGGTGGTGGCGGCCATGCACGAGGCCGAGGTGATTCCGGTGGCGGCCAACCTGTCGCGTGCGGAGGCCGGGGGGGTGATGCGCGAGGGCGGCGAGGCCCTGTTCGGTGCACAGGAGCGGGCGCGGCTGGCCCTGGGTGCCGTGTGGCCGGCCGAGGCCGAGTCGCGCCTGGTCGGCGCCCTGCGCGACTCGCACTGCCACGCCCTGCCGGAAGACCTGCTGCCCGGGATGCTGGCCGCGCAGCGGGCCCGCGACGCCGTGCTGGCCGACCGCCTGCTGACGCGGCTGGCCGACGGGGTGATCCTGGTGGCCGGCGCCCAGCACGTGCGCCGCGACTACGGCGTGCCGGTCTACCTGGCGGCCCGGGAGCCGGGGCTGGAAGTGGCGGTGGTGCGGCTGGTGGAGGTGGACGGCGAGCGGCCGGTGGCCGACTACCTCGAGGGCGGGGCCTTCGACTACCTCTGGTTCACCACGCGCGCGCCGCGGCCCGACCCCTGCGAGCAGTTCCGGAGGCAAGGGGCCGCGGACACGGATTGATGCCGCGGGTCAGCCGCTTCAGCGCAGGCAGCAGCGGCGGCGCAGGTCGCGCAGCAGCAGGAAGACCCAGGGCCAGAGCAGCATGCTGGTGACCAGCGGGCCCCAGTAGGCCCAGCTGGCAGCCTCGTGGCCGGTGATGCCATAGATCCACAGCACCAGCAGCAGGTGCAGGGCGATCATGGCGCCGATGGAGACGGCCTGCTGCCAGAGCGGATAGACGCGTACCCGCTGGTGCAGTTTGATGGCGAGGTAGGCGGCGACGGCCAGGCCCAGGGCATGCTGGCCGAGCACCGCACCCTTCAGCACGTCCAGCGCCAGGCCCATCCCCCAGCCGATGCCGACACCGATGCGCCCGGGCAGGGCCATGGCCCAGTAGATCACCGTCATGGCCACCCACTCCGGCCGCAGCGGGGCCGCCCATTCGGGCATGGGCACCACGCTGAGCATCAGCGCGGCGAGGAAGGTGATCGGGATGATCCAGGGGCGCTCGCGGAACTCGCTCATTGCGGCGCCTCCGTCGGGGCGGTGCCCGGTGCCTGCTGCGCGTCAGCGGCCGGGGCCTCGTCCAGCAGCATCTCGCCGGTCCACACCAGCAGGACCTCGCGGCTGCTGTCCAGACCGGCCAGCGGACGGGCCTCCACGCGGGCGAAGGGCTCGCCCGGGACGCGTTCCACGGCGGTGACCTCGGCCACCGGGTAGTCCGGCGGGAAGCGCTGGCCCAACCCCGAGGTGCTGACGGTATCGCCCACCTCGATGTCGGCGCTGTTCGGGATGTGGCGCAGTTCCAGCCGTTCGGGGCTGCCGGTGCCCACGGCCAGGGTGCGCAGGCCATTGCGTGCCACCTGCACGGGCAGGGCATGGCTGGGATCGGAGATGAGAATGGCGGTGGCATGCAGCGGGTTGACGCGTACCACCTGTCCCATGACGCCGCGGGCATCGATCATGGGCTGCCCCATGCGCACGTCGTGGCGCGAGCCCTTGTTGATGAGGACTTCCTGCTTGTAGGGGTCGAGGTCCACCGAGAGCAGCTCGGCCACCATCACGCGCTGCTCGAGGCGCTGCGAGGCCTCCAGCAGGTCGCGTAGCCGGGTGTTCTCCTGCTGCAGGCCTTCCAGGCGCTGCAGCCTTTCCTGCACCAGCAGCTGCTCCCGGTGCAGGCGGCGGTTCTCTTCCAGGAGGGTGTCGCGGGTGGCGAGGCTGTCGCTGGCCCAGTCGCTGGCCGCGAAGGGGAGGTTGACCACGTACTGGATGGGGGCCACGGCCACCTCCAGCACGCTGCGGATGCGATCCAGATGGCCGAAGCGGTGATCCAGGGTCATCAGGCCCAGGGAAAGCACCATGAACACCACCAGCTTGGCGGTGAGGGAGGGGCCAAGGTCGAAGAGTGACTGCTTAATGGTGACCGCTCCCCGGTGGGGTTATTCCACGGCGAGGAAGTGGGTGCCCTGTTCGTCCATCATCTCCAGCACCTTGCCGCCGCCGCGGGCGACGCAGGTGAGGGGGTCGTCGGCGATCACCACGGGGATGCCGGTCTCTTCCATCAGCAGGCGGTCGAGATCGCGCAGCAGCGCGCCGCCGCCGGTGAGGACGATGCCGCGCTCGGCCACGTCGGCGCCGAGTTCGGGCGGGGTCTGCTCCAGTGCGGTCTTCACGGCGCTGACGATGCCGTACAGGGGTTCCTGCAGGGCCTCGAGCACCTCGTTGCTGGTCAGCGTGAAGCTGCGCGGCACGCCCTCGGCGAGGTTGCGGCCCTTCACTTCCACTTCCAGCAGCTCCTGGCCCGGATAGGCGGAGCCGATCTCGTGCTTGATGCGCTCGGCGGTGGCCTCGCCGATGAGGATGCCGTAGTTGCGGCGCACGTAATTGATGATGGCCTCGTCGAACTTGTCACCGCCGATGCGCACCGAGGCCGAGTAGACGATGCCGTTGAGGGACATCACCGCCACCTCGGAGGTGCCGCCGCCGATGTCCAGCACCATGGAGCCGCGGGCCTCGTCCACCGGAATGCCGGCGCCGATGGCGGCGGCCATGGGTTCCTCGATGAGATACACGCGGCGGGCGCCGGCGCCGGCGGCGGATTCGCGGATCGCGCGGCGCTCGACCTGGGTGGCGCCGCAGGGCACGCAGACCACCACGCGCGGGCTGGGACGGAACAGGCGGCTCTGGTGCACTTTCTTGATGAAGTGCTGCAGCATCTTCTCGGTATAGGTGAAGTCGGCGATCACGCCGTCCTTCATCGGGCGGATGGCGGTGATGTTCTCGGGCGTGCGGCCGAGCATCTTCTTCGCCTCGATGCCCACGGCCTCGATGGACTTGGGGCCACCCGGGCCGCGGTCCTGGCGAATGGCGACCACGGAAGGCTCGTTGAGCACGATGCCCTTGCCGCGCATGTAGATCAGCGTATTGGCGGTGCCGAGGTCGATCGAGATGTCGTTGGACAGGAAGCCGAAGAGGGAATCAAACATGGTGGTCCGTCAATCCGAGAGAATAAGGGGTGCAGCCCGAGCGAAGCGGCTACTTTAGCAACGGGTCGGGCATTGGGCAAGGCGCGCCGCCGGGCCGTTTGCGCGAACTGTGGGCTGTGTCATGCACGACCTGGCCGCCGCGTGGCCGGCACGATGGCCGGGGGCGGGTCGGATATGGTATTTTTGCCGGCTTTCACCGCGTTCGAAGACCAGTGGAGATTCCGGAATGGAACTGGGCCCGAAAGACATCGAGAAGATCGCTCACCTCGCCCGCCTGCGCATCGAGGAGGGTGACATCCCGGCCTATGCCGACAACCTCAGTCACATCCTCGACCTGGTCGAGCAGATGAATGGTGTGGACACCGACGGCGTGGCGCCCATGGCGCATCCGCAGGACGCCTCCCAGCGTCTGCGCCCCGATGAGGTGACCGAGGAGAACCAGCGCGAGCATTTCCAGGCCAACGCGCCGGCCACCGAGGCCGGCCTGTACCTCGTGCCCAAGGTCATCGAGTGACGCGCGCCGTCCGCCCTGCCGATTCAACCGACCGGATGTTTGCCAGCCATGCATAACAAGACGATTGCCGAGCTCGCCGCCGCCCTCCAGCAGGGCGAGGTCTCCAGCGTGGAGCTCACGCAGCACTTCATCGACCGTATCGAGACCCTCGACGTCGAGCTCAACGCCTTCATCACCGTGACGCCGGAACATGCCCTGGACGCCGCCCGGGCGGCCGACGCGCGCATCAAGGCCGGTGATGCCGGCCCGCTCACCGGTGTGCCGATCGCTCACAAGGACATCTTCTGCACCCGCGGCGTGCGCACGAGCTGCGGTTCGCGCATGCTCGACAACTTCGTCGCGCCCTACGACGCGACCGTGGTCGAACGGCTGCAGGCCGCCGGTGCCGTGACGCTGGGCAAGACCAACATGGACGAGTTCGCCATGGGCTCCTCCAACGAGACCAGCTTCTACGGCCCGGTGAAGAATCCCTGGGACACCGCGCGCGTGCCCGGCGGCCCCTCCGGCGGTTCGGCCGCGGCCGTGGCCGCGCGCCTGGCGCCGGCCGCCACCGGCACCGACACCGGCGGTTCCATCCGCCAGCCGGCGGCGCTGTGCGGCATCACCGGCCTCAAGCCCACCTACGGCCGCGTCTCGCGCTGGGGCATGATCGCCTTCGCCTCCTCGCTGGACCAGGGCGGCCCCATGGCCCGTACCGCCGAGGACTGCGCCATCCTGCTCGGCGCCATGGCCGGTTTCGACACGAGGGACTCCACCAGCATCGACCGCCCGGTGGACGACTACGTCGGCGCGCTGAACAACGACCTCAAGGGCCTGAAGATCGGTCTGCCGAAGGAATACTTCGGCGAGGGCCTGGACGCCGACGTGGCGCAGGCCATCGAGGCGGCCATCGACGAGTACAGGAGGCTCGGCGCGGAAGTGGTCGAGATCAGCCTGCCCAATACCCACCTGGCCGTGCCCGCCTACTACGTGGTGGCCCCGGCCGAGTGTTCCTCCAACCTCTCGCGCTTCGACGGCGTGCGTTTCGGCTACCGCTGCGAGGAGCCGAAGGACCTGGTCGATCTCTACACCCGCTCGCGCGGCGAGGGCTTCGGCGCCGAGGTGAAGCGCCGCATCATGATCGGCACCTATGCGCTGTCGGCCGGCTACTACGACGCCTACTACCTCAAGGCGCAGAAGATCCGCCGCCTCATCAGCGACGATTTCCGCAAGGCCTTCGAGCAGGTGGACGTGATCATGGGGCCGTCTTCGCCCAGCACCGCCTTCAAGGTGGGCGAGAAGGCCGACGACCCGGTCACCATGTACCTGTCCGACATCTATACCATCGCCGCGAACCTGGCGGGCCTGCCGGGCATGTCGGTACCGGCCGGCGAGGTCGGCGGTCTGCCGGTCGGTCTGCAGATCATCGGCAACTACTTCGACGAGGCACGCCTGCTCAACGTCGCCCACCGGTTCCAGCAGGCGACGGACTGGCACGAACGCGCACCCACGGGATTCGCGTGAGGCGTAAGGCGCCTCACCCCTCACGTTAGTAAGAGGTCTAGAACAAATGGAATGGGAAACAGTCATCGGGCTTGAGATCCACGCGCAGCTCGCGACGAAGAGCAAGATCTTCTCCGGCGCGTCGACCGCCTATGGTGCCGAACCCAACACCCAGGCCTGTGCCGTCGACCTGGGGCTGCCGGGCGTGCTGCCGGTGCTCAATGCCGAGGCCGTGCGCATGGCCGTGAAGCTGGGTCTGGCCATCGGCGCGACCATCTCGCCGCGTTCGGTGTTCGCCCGCAAGAACTACTTCTATCCCGACCTGCCCAAGGGCTACCAGATCTCGCAGTTCGAGCTGCCGGTGGTGGGCCTGGGTTCGCTGGAGATCGAGCTCGAGGACGGTAGCACCAAGACCATCGGCGTCACCCGCGCGCACCTGGAAGAAGATGCGGGCAAGTCGCTGCACGAGGACTTCGCCGGCATGACCGGCATCGACCTCAACCGCGCCGGCACGCCGCTTTTGGAGATCGTCTCCGAGCCGGACATGCGTTCGGCCAAGGAGGCGGTGGCCTACATGAAGAAGCTGCACGCCCTGGTGCGCTACCTCGAGATCTGCGACGGCAACATGCAGGAAGGCTCCTTCCGCTGCGACGCCAACGTCTCGGTGCGCCCGAAGGGGCAGCACGAGTTCGGCACCCGCTGCGAGATCAAGAACCTCAACTCCTTCCGCTTCGTCGAGCGCGCCATCGACTACGAGGTCGAGCGCCAGATCGACATCATCGAGGGCGGCGGCTCCATCGTGCAGGAGACGCGCCTGTACGATCCGGACAAGGGCGAGACGCGCTCCATGCGCAGCAAGGAAGAGGCGAACGACTACCGCTACTTCCCCGACCCGGACCTGCTGCCGCTGGACATCGACGAGGCCTTCATCGACAAGGTGCGCGCGACCCTGCCGGAGCTGCCGGACGAGAAGAAGCACCGCTTCATGACGCACTACGGCCTGTCGGCCTACGATGCCGGCGTGCTCACCGCCAGCCGCGAGATGGGCGACTTCTACGAGGCCGTGGTCAAGGCCTGCGGCGGCAACGCCAAGCTCGCCGCCAACTGGGTGATGGGCGACTTCTCCGCCTTCCTCAACAAGGACAACCGGGACGTGACCGGGGCGCCGGTCACCGCCGAGATGCTCGGCCAGCTCCTGCAACGCATCGAGGACAACACCATCTCCGGCAAGATCGCCAAGGACGTGTTCGAGGCGATGTGGAACGGTGAGGGCACGGCCGACGAGGTGATCGAGAGCAAGGGCCTCAAGCAGATCACCGACACCGGCGCCATCGAGGCCATCTGCGACAAGGTGATCGCCGAGAACCCGGCCCAGGTCGAGCAATATCGTGCCGGCAAGGACAAGCTGATCGGCTTCTTCGTCGGGGCGGTGATGAAGGAATCGAAGGGCAAGGCGAACCCGGGCCAGGTGAACGCCATCCTCACCGAGAAACTGAAGGGGGGTTGAGGCGAGAGGCATCAGGCGCGGGAAGGCCTTGCCTTCCGTCTCACGCCTGACGCCTCGCCCCTCACGCTTACTGCCATGAGCGAGCGCGATTCCCTGCAACGCTTCCTCATCGAGCACACCAACGTGCGCGGTGAGTGGGTGCACCTGGACGCCACCTGGCAGGCGGTGCTCGAGCGTGGCGACTACCCGCCCGTGGTGCGCGAGACCCTGGGCGAGGCGCTGGCCGCCGTGGCGTTGCTGGCGGCCACCATCAAGTTCAAGGGCTCGCTGATCCTGCAGGTCTCCGGTGACGGGCCCATCGGCATGCTGGTGGTGCAGGCCACCTCCGGCCACACCCTGCGCGGACTGGCGCGCTGGAATGGCGAGGTGCCGGCCGGTGACCTCGTCAGCCGTTTCGGCAACGGGCGCATCGTCATCACCATCGATCCGGGTGAGGGCATGGAGCGCTACCAGGGGGTGGTGGAGCTGGCGGGCGAGAGCCTGGCCGAGTCGCTGCGCGACTACTTCGAGCGCTCCGAGCAGCTGCCCACCCAGCTCTGGCTGGCCGCCGACGGCACGGCCGCCGCCGGTCTGCTGCTGCAGCGCATGCCGGGCCACGAGGTGGACAGCGATGCCTGGAACCGCACGGTCACGCTGGCCGAAACGGTCACGCGCGAGGAGCTGCTGACCCTGAGCGCCCGGCAGGTGCTGCATCGCCTCTATCACGAGGAGGACGTGCGCCTGTTCGAGCGCGACCCGGTGAGCTTCCGCTGCGGCTGCTCGCGCGAGCGGGTCGCCGAGATGATCCTGGGGCTCGGCCCGGACGAGGCGCGCAGCATCCTCGAGGACGAGGGCCAGGTGGATGTCACCTGCGAGTTCTGCAACGCCCGCTATCACTTCGATGCGGTGGATATCGAACAGATCTTCGCCGCCGCCGATCGGCCACCGGTGAAGCCCACGCGACACTAGGTTCCAATAATGAACATCCTCATCGTCTACGCCCATCCGAATCCCGACAGCTTCAACCACGCCATTCTCGAGCGCGTGCAGGCCACCCTCGTGGACAAGGGTTACCAGGTGCGCGTACGCGATCTCTACGCCATGGGTTTCGATCCGGTGTTGAGCGGCAACGACCTCGTCGACATCAACGTCGGCAAGCTCGCCGACGACGTGGCCGTCGAGCAGGACATGCTGCGCTGGGCCACCGGGCTGCTGTTCGTCTACCCGGTGTGGTGGTTCGACCGCCCGGCCATACTCAAGGGCTGGTTCGACCGCGTGCTCACCCGCGGCTTCGCCTTCGACTACAGCGAGGACGGCGCAGTCGGCCTGCTCACGCAGCAGAAGGCGGCGGTCATCATGACCACCGGCGGCACTGACTTCGATTTCGAGGGCATGGACATCGAGACCCTGCTGGTGCACCCGGTGACCGAGGGCACGCTCAAGTTCTGCGGCATCCAGGACACGGCGCATCAGGTGCTGATGGGCGTGCCCGTGGCGGGCGAGGAGGGGCGTCGGCGGATGCTGGACGAGACGGTCGAGTTCGTCTGCGATTTCTTCTAGCCGGTCGCGCTCAGGGGAGGCGGCAAGATCGGGGCTCAGCCTGCCTCGATCGATTCGAGACGCGTCCTGACCTCATCCATGCTGCCGGGCCGGTCGCCGGGTTCCTTGGCGATCATGTGCAGAATGAGTTCGCTCAGGGCAGGTGGAACCGCCGGGTTTACGCTGTCGGGTGCGGGGGCTGTCCTGGTGGCATGCTGGACGAGCATCGAAACCAGCGTGTCCCCTTCGAAGGGCACGCTTCCCGTGGCCATCTCGTAAAGCGTCATGCCCAGCGCATAGATATCCGATCGCTCGTCTGCCGCTCTTCCCTCGCCCTGTTCCGGGCTCATGTATGCCGGTGAACCGATCAGCGTGCCCGAGACGGTGTAACCGCTCTGGTGTGCAAGCCGTGCCATGCCGAAATCCATGATCTTCGCCGTGCCGTGCTCGTCGATGAGTACGTTGGCCGGTTTGAAGTCGCGGTGGATGACGCCGCGCGCATGGGCATAGGCCATGGCCGAGGTGAGCTGGTTACCGAGCCGCAGGATGTCACCCGTGTCCAGCGCGCCCCGGTCGGCAATCCGCTCGCCCAGTTCCCGCCCCTTCACCAGCTCCATCGCGATCCAGGTAAAGCCCTGGTCGCTGATCACGTCGTAGACCTGCACGATGTTGGGGTGGTTCAGCCTGGCCAGGGCCTTCGCCTCCTGCTTGAAGCGCATCGACATCTGGTAGTCCTGCGCGGGGTCGGCCATGCGCTTGAGGGCGACATCCCGCTCGAGTCGCAGGTCGTGTGCGGTATAGACGACGCCCATGGCCCCGCGGCCGAGTTCCCGCCCGATGCGGTAGCGGTCGCCGACGCGTGTCTCCCCGCCGGTACCGGTCGCCGCCGAGCCGGTTTGTTGCCAGCGGAGGTCCTCGTCGAGACTGGCGAGCTTGGCGCGCAGCAGGCGCATGTGTTCCGGGTCTGTGTTGATCGCCAGCGCTGCTTGATAACTGTGCAGCGTCCTGGAGGGCTGGGACTTGAGGAGCCGGTCGCCCTCCTGTTCCAGTTCGCGTGCCCTGGCTCGAAGTTCGGTGAGTGCCCCGGGCAGGCGGCGCATGAGCAGGACGATGACAAGCCCGCCGGCGCCGAGCCAGAGAATGATGCGCGCCTGCCGTTGCCGCGTCTCCAGCAGCGGATTCTGCCGGTCGGTCTGCACCAGGCCGAACAGGTGCCTGGCCTTGACCGGCTGGTAGATCTTCTCCATCAGCCAGTCCGAGCCCGCGGGGACGATCGTCGGCATGAGCAGCACGGTGGCGAGGAGGGCGACCTGTGCAGCACGGGCCGTGCGCAGCCAGTAGAGCACGGCGTGGGGACTGCGCCGGATGGCTGCCAGCTGCCGGGCACTCTGGCGCAGTGCCTGGTTCGCACCGGTTACACTCCGGGTCAGATGATTCCGCCATCTGGTCAGGGTTGCATTCATGTGCGGTCGGACGGTTGCGGGTTGTGGGTCGGTGAGGGCGCCTGGCGTGTCTGCCGGCCACAGACGGGGCAGTCCGGGTCGCGGCGCAGCCGCAGGCGGCGAAAATCCATGGTCCTGAGGTCGGCGATCAGCAGCTGGCCGTCCAGCGAGGGCAGTCCCGTCAGTACCTTCAGCGCCTCGGTGGCCTGCAGCGAGCCGATCACACCCACGACCGGGGCGAGCACGCCCGTGGTGCTGCAGGTGTCTTCCACTTCCCCCTCCTCCCGATACAGGCAGCGATAGCAGGGACCCGTGCCCTGGTTGAGAAAGGTCGCCACCTGTCCCTCCAGGCGTATCGCCGCACCCGAGACCAGCGCGGTGCCGGTGGCGACGCAGGCGGCATTCAGGGCGAAGCGGGTGGGGAAGTTGTCGCTGCAGTCTAGCACCAGGTCGACCCCGCTCACGGCGGCCTGCAGTGCCTCTGTGTCCAGTTGCCGGTCGATGCGCCTTACCGTCACCCGTGGGTTCAGTGCGTGCAGGCGGTCGGCCATGGCGTCCACCTTGGGACGGCCGATGTCGGCCGTGGTATGCGCGATCTGGCGCTGCAGGTTGCTGAGGTCGACGGTATCGAAGTCGCAGAGCGTGATCTGGCCGACGCCGGCGGCGGCGAGATACATGCCGGCCGGAGAGCCCAGGCCGCCGGCACCGAGGATCAGCACCCGGGCGTCGAGCAGGCGCTGCTGTCCCTCCAGGCCGACATCGGCGAGCAGGATCTGGCGGCTGTAGCGGAGGAGGTCGGCGTCTTGCATGGTCGGACAAGCTTAACGCCTGTCCGCCGCACTGCAAGGGTTAACTTGCCGCCTGGCTCAACGGCCGATGCGTGCCTGTGCCTGGGCGCGCAACCGGTCGATGAAGCCGAGGATGCCGGCCGGGACGTTGCGCATCGCGCTGTCCTCCTGGCGCTGTGGCTGATGACGGCGCACGAGCGCGGGACTGGCGACGAGCTTGCGATGCTGGGCCAGTGTGGCCTGGATGGCGCGTTCGAGCAGGGCGCGGTTGGCGGGCTTGGGCAGGAAGCGATACACCTGTCCGTGATTGATCAGGTCGATGAGCGCGTTGGTATCGGTGAACGAGGTGAGGGCGATGCTGAGCACGTCCGGCTTGTACTGCTTGAGCTGGTGAATGGCCGCACTGATGTCCTGGCCGGCCACGCGCAGCTCGGTGATCACGATGGCGATGTCCTCGCTCGCCAGTCGCTCGAAGGCCGCCTCGGGGGTGGCGGCATGATGCACCATCGCCTCCCCGCCGACGATCTGCTGCACCAGGGCGACGGTGGCCGGGTCGTCATCGATGACCAGCAGGTCCGGCATGGGCGGCAGGATGTCCACGGCCGGCTCGGCCGCGGCCCGGGCCAGGTCCTGCGCGATGGCGGCGGCCTCGCTGACGGTGGCGACGATGTCCTCGGGATTCCAGGGCTTGCTGACGTAGCGGAATATCTCGCCCTGGTTCACCGCCTCGATGGCGGCCTCCATGTCCGAGTAGCCGGTGAGCAGGATGCGCATGGTATGGGGCGAGAGCTCCTTCACCTGCGCAAGCACCTGGGCGCCGAACATCTTCGGCATGCGCTGGTCGCTGACGATCACGTCGATCTGCTCGCGGCGCACCAGCGCGAAGGCCTCCTCGGGGTCCATGGTGGTGTGCACATCGAACCTGCCACGGAACAGCATCTTCAGCGTGCGCAGGATGCGTTCTTCGTCGTCGATGAACAGGATCTTCGGCTTGTCCGTCATGTTGGGGCTCCTTGTCGTTGTGCGCGATTTCAGCTGGCCCGGGCGAGGGCGGCCTGGCTGCGCGGCAGGCTCACGACGAACTTGGTGCCGCGGCCTTCCTCGGAGGCGACGCGGATGCGCCCGCCGTGCTGTTCGATGATCTGGTAGCAGATGGCAAGGCCGAGACCCGTGCCTTCCCCCACCGGCTTGGTGGTGAAGAAGGGGTCGAAGATGCGCTCGACCACTTCCTTCGGCATGCCCTTGCCGTTGTCGTGTACCGAGACATGCACGAACGCGTCGTCGAACCAGCTGCGGATGAGGATGGCGCCGGGTTCGTCCATCGCCTGGGCGGCGTTGGTGATGAGATTGAGGAAGACCTGGTTGAGCTGCGAGGGGCTGCAGGTCACCGGCGGCAGGTCGTCGAGTCGCGTGACTACCTGGGCGCGGTTCTTGATCACGTTCTTGCCGATGAGCAGCGCACTCTCCACGCACTGGTTGAGGTTCACGTCCTCGGTCTTCGCCATGTCCAGGCGCGAGAAGTTCTTCAGGTTGAGCACCAGTTCGGCGATCTGCTCGATGCCGAACAGGCTGTCCTGGTGCAGTTGCAGCACGTCTTCGAAGGTCTCGTCGTCCAGCGTCTCGGTCAGGGTCATGAGCGTGCCGAGGCGGGTCTGCAGGGTGTCGGGATCGGCATCCTCGTCCATCAGCAGCAGCACCACGTCCTGGTAGCCGCGCACCAGCTGGTGGGCCTGGCGGATGACCTCGTGGGTCATCTCCAGGTTGTTCTTCACGTAGCCGAGCGGCGTGTTGATCTCGTGGGCGACGCCCGCGACCATCTGGCCGAGCGAGGCCATCTTCTCCGATTGCACCAGGTGGGCCTGCGAGCGCTTGAGGTCGCGGTAGGCGGATTGCAGGGCGGTGGTCTGCGCGGCCACGCGTTCCTCCATGGCGCGCAGCAGGTCGAGCACGATGCCCATGCCGCGGTAGCGGCCATCCTCCACCACGATGAAGTCTTCCGTGATGGGGTGGGGGATGTTGCGCGCGACGTGCTGGGCGGCGGACTCGAGCGGCTCGTGGAAGGCGACCACCAGCGGTGCGGGGTTCATCAGCTCGGTCACCGGTCGCCGCCCGTAGAGTTCGCGCCCGTAGTGTTTCAGATAGACCTGCATGAGGGCGTAGCGGCTCACCGTGCCGACGGGACGGGCCTGCTCGTCCACCACCGGCAGCGACAGCAGGTGAGCATAGCGGTCGGTGAGAAACAGCTGGCTGACCTCGTCCAGCGTGTGGCGCGGCGTCACGGGCTCGATGTCGAGCCGCAGGCTGGCAATGGTGTCCTGTCGGCGGGTCTCTGTCTGTGTCTGCGGGTTCATGCTGTCCGGTCGCATTCCGACTCTCCGTCGGTTCTTGTTATGGCTGTCCGTGGTCGATGCGCGTGAGGCATCGACAGCCGACAGTCTAGCGGCCGTGTATTACAGAATTCTTATGTGCTGATGAAGCGGCGGGGTTACAGGTAGCGGCGCCAGTGCTCCGGGCGGTCGTCCTGGCAGCCGTGGCGGCGGTCGCGATACTGCTTGATGAAGAGTTTCTGCGCGCAGTTGCCGGTGCATGCGGGGCGGCCCAGGCCGAGGTTCTCGCGCTGCACGGTCTCGGTGTATTCGTAGAGGGCGCGCTTGAGCTTGTAGATCACGCCGTTGTCGAGGTGGAAGCCGATCTCCTGCAGGGCGGCCTCGAGTTCGGCCAGGGTGAGCTTGCGCAGGTCGTAGGAGACGGCGATGCGCACGTCGTCCAGCGGCTTCACGTGCATGATGCCGTCGACGTCGTGCAGCAGCAGCGTGGCGCTGTGTGCCTGACGGGCATCGGGATGGGGGCCGCGAAAGCCGATCTCCCGGTGCTTGATGACGTCCGCGATCTCGTCGGTCATGGCTCCATCCTAGACCGGGGCGGGGCAAAATCAAGACTTTTTGCAGGGTTGTGTGACGGGCTCAGTCATGCCGGCCGAGGGTGACGCGCGCCACGCCGGCCAGGTCGTGCCGGGTTTCTACGGCGGAAAAATCCTCCTGTTCCAGCAGCTTGCGCACGGCTGCGCCCTGGTCGTAGCCGTGTTCGACAATGAGCCAGCCGCCCGGGTGCAGGTGGCGCCGGGCATTCTGCGCGATCACGCGCAGGTCGTCGAGGCCGTCGCGGCCACTCACCAGTGCGCCGCGTGGCTCGTAGCGCAGGTCGCCGCGTTCCAGGTGCGGGTCGCCCTCGGCGATGTAGGGCGGGTTGGAGAGGATGAGGTCGAAGCACTCGCCCGCGAGTGGGCCAAACCAGCTGCCGAGACGAAACTCGATGTGCCGGAGCCCGAGCTGCTCGGCGTTGAGGCGCGCGGTGGTGAGGGCGCCCTCCGACCGGTCGGTGGCGACGATACGGCAGCGCGGACACTCACGGGCCAGGGCCAGGGCGATCACGCCCGAACCGGTGCCGAGGTCGGCGATGACTGGCTGCGGCCTGTCGGGCAGGTGCGCCAGGGCGAGTTCCACCAGCAGTTCGGTCTCGGGGCGGGGAATGAGCACGTCGGCGGTGACGCGCACGGGCAGGGACCAGAATTCACGCGTGCCGGTCAGGTAGGCCACGGGCTCGCCCTGTGCCCGGCGCTCGACGAGCTCGGCAAACAGGGCGCGCTGGGCGTCGGTGGCGGGCCTGTCGGGCCAGGCATAGAGGTGGCTGCGCGGCTGGTCCAGGGCGTAGGCGAGCAGCAGCTCGGCATCCAGCCGCGCCGACTCGCTGGTCGGGGCGAGCCGCGCGGCGGCGGCGGCGAGCAGGGTGCCCAGGGTGTGTTCGCTGTCGCTCATCTCGTCGTGTCGGGGAGGCCCCCGCGCGGATCAGTCGTTGCCCAGTGCCGCGAGCTGGTCGGCCTGGTATTCGTTCACCAGCGGGTCGATCACCTGTTCCAGGTCGCCGGCCAGCACCTCGTCGAGCTTGTACAGGGTGAGGTTGATGCGGTGGTCGGTGATGCGGCCCTGCGGGAAATTATAGGTGCGGATGCGTTCGGAGCGGTCGCCGGAGCCGACCAGGCTGCGGCGGGTGGCGGCCTGTTCGGCCTCCTGTTTGCTGCGCTTCATGTCCAGCAGCTTGGCCGCCAGCAGCGACATGGCGCGGGCGCGGTTCTTGTGCTGCGAGCGTTCGTCCTGGCACTCGACCACGATGCCGGTGGGCAGGTGGGTGAGGCGGATGGCCGAATCGGTCTTGTTGACGTGCTGGCCGCCGGCGCCCGAGGCCCGGTAGGTGTCGACGCGCAGGTCGGCCGGGTTGATCGCCTCGGCCTCCACCTCCGCCGCCTCCGGCATCACCGCCACGGTGGCGGCGGAGGTGTGGATGCGCCCCTGGGACTCGGTCTCGGGCACGCGCTGCACACGATGAGCGCCGGACTCGAACTTGAGCCGGGAGTACACGCCCTGGCCGATCACGCGGGCGATGATCTCCTTGTAGCCGCCGTGCTCGCCCTCGCTCTCCGACAGCACCTCGATCTGCCAGCCGTTGCGCTCGGCATAGCGCGAGTACATGCGGAACAGGTCGCCGGCGAAGATCGCCGCCTCGTCGCCGCCGGTGCCGGCGCGGATCTCCAGGAAGACGTTGGCGTTGTCGTGCGGGTCCTTCGGCAGCAGCAGCTTCTGCAGTGCGAGCTCGAGCGCCTGTGCCTGCTGTTCGGCGGCGGCCAGTTCGTCCTCGGCCATGGCGCGCATCTCGGCGTCGCTGTCGGCCAGCATCTCGCGCGCCGAGGCGATGTCGTCCTGGGTCTGTTGCCAGCGCGCAAAGGTGCGCACCACTTCCTCGAGCTGGCTGTATTCCACGGACAGCTTGCGGAACTGGTCCTGTCTGCCGATGACCTCGGGGTCGGCCAGCAGGCCGGCGAGTTCCTCGTGGCGCTCGGCGAGGCCCTCGAGTTTTCTGTGGATCGAATCCTTCACTTCTTGATGGACATCTCGTTGAGGTTGAGCAGCCGGATGGCGGCCTGCAGCAGTTCGGTGTCGCCCTCGTGCGCGGCCTGGTTCAGCGCGCTGGTGGCGTCATGCGTGAGCTTGTTGGTGAGGGTGCGGGTGACGTACTCCAGCACCTCCTGCGGGTCACGGCCCTGGGCGAGCAGGCGTTCGGCCTTCTCGTGCACCTCGTGGCGGGCCGCCTCGGCACGTTCGCGGTAGGCGACGAGGGTGCCGATGGCGCCCTGGGCCCGCAGCCAGCCCATGAAGTCCTCGACCCGCAGATCGACGATCTCCTCGGCCTGGGCCGCCGCCTGCTGGCGCGACTCCATGTTCTCCTGGATGACCTCCTCGAGGTCGTCCACGGTATAGAGATAGACGTCGTCGAGGTCGGCCACTTCGGGTTCGATGTCGCGCGGCACGGCGATATCGACCATGAACATGGGACGGTGCCGGCGTTTCTTCAGGGCGCGCTCGGCGGCGCCCTTGCCGAGGATGGGCAGGGGGGCCGCGGTGGAGGAGATGACGATGTCGGCCTCGTGCAGGCGCTCGCCGATCTGCGGCAGGGCGAAGCCCTCGCCGCCGTGCTGCTCGGCGAGGTGGCGGGCGCGCTCCACGCTGCGGTTGGCCACCAGCATGCGGCCGATGCCGTTGGCGGCCAGGTGCTGGGCGGCCAGCTCGATGGTCTCGCCGGCGCCGATCATGAGCGCGGTGTAGCCGCCGAGGTCGCCGAAGATGCGCCTGGCCAGGCTCACGGCCGCGAAGGCCACGGACACCGGGCTCGCGCCGATGGCGGTGTCGGTGCGCACCTGCTTGGCCACGGCGAAGGCGTGCTGGAACAGGCGGTTGAGATGGCGGCCGACCGCGCCGTTCTCGGCCGCCTGCTGGAAGGCGCCCTTGAGCTGACCCAGGATCTGCGGCTCGCCCAGCACCAGCGAATCCAGCCCGCAGGCCACGCGCAGCATGTGGCGCACGGCCGTCTCGTCCTCGTGCAGATAGAGGTAGGGCTCGAGTTCGGCCACGTTGAGGTGGTGGTAGCGGCCCAGCCAGTCGATGACCTCGGCCTGCTGCTCGTCATCCTCCAGCGCGCAGTAGAGCTCGGTGCGGTTGCAGGTGGAGAGGATGGCGGCCTCCCGCACCCCCGTCAGGGCGCGGATGTCCCTTAACGCCTGATCCAGCCGATCCGGCGCGAACACCACCCGTTCGCGGATGTCCACGGGCGCGGTCTTGTGGTTGATCCCGACGGTTATCAGCGACATGGATGTCCGGGAGGGAACGCAAACGGGAAATTTTGAGTGATCGACAGGGGGAATACAAGCCGCGCGCTGTTGTCGAACCGGCCGTGCCCAGGCGTACAGCAGGCCCGGTCGTCCGTGTGTGGCGCGATGGCGGCTTGGGTTAGTATAGTGTCCATCAAGGCTCTCCCGGTGGTCTCGCCCGGTGCGCATCACCGCCCACGGATCAAGGAATCTCGTCCCGCATGTCCAGACGTCTACCGCTCTTCTTTGTCTTCGCCCTGTCCCTCGCCGGCTGTGCCGGTGTGCAGCCGACCACCGAGGCGCCCGTCAGCGGTCCTGGCGCGGCGGATGCGCGCAGCGAGCTGATGTACCGGATCCTGGTCGGCGAAGTGGCCGGGCAGCGCGGCGACTACGATGCCGCCGTGGCCTATTACACCGAGGCGGCCGAGCAGAGTGACGATCCGCGCATCGCCGAGCGTGCCACCCATGTCGGCGTCTTCGCCGGGCAGTACGACGTCGCGCAGCGCGCCGCCCGTCGCTGGGCCGAACTCGCGCCGCAGGACATGGAGGCGCAGCAGTTCGCGGCCATGCTCACGATCCGCGCGGGCGATGCCGATGCCGCCGTACCCTATCTGGAGTCGGTGCTCTCGCTGGCCGGCGACAGCGTGGAGGAGGGCTTTGCCGTGGTCGCCCAGCTGCTGGCGCGCGAGGGGCAGCCGGAGCTGGCGGCCCGTGCCATGGGGCTTCTGGTGGAGCGCCATCCGGATGTCGCCACGGCGCATCACGGCCTGGCCGTGCTCGCCCTCTCGGCGGAGGACTTCGACACCGCCTACCGCGCGGCGGGGCAGGCACTGGAGCTCAATCCCGATCTCATCGAGGCCCGTATCGTGCGTGCCCGTGCCCTGCTGGGGATGGGACGGGTGGACGAGGCACTGGCCAGCGTCGAGGCCATGCTCGAGGAGATGCCCCGGCATCACGAGCTGCGCCTCAACTATGCCCGCATGCTGCTGGACCAGCAGCGCTACGACGAGGCGCTCAGGCAGTTCGAGCAGGTGGCCGAGGCGCGACCCGGCGACGGCGACCTGCTGTTCACCATCGGTCTGCTGAACATCGAGGCCAAGCGTTACGATGTCGCCGAGGGCTACCTCAGGCGCGCCCTGCAGTCCGGGCGTCACGTCAACCAGTCGCATTATTATCTGGGGCGCATCGCCGAGCAGCGCGAGGAGTACAAGCAGGGCATCGCCTGGTACCTCAAGGTGACCGACGGCGAGCACCACTTCGAGGCGCAGACGCGCATCGCCGTGCTGTTCGCGCGTCTGGGGCACCCGGACAAGGCCCGCGAACACCTGGATGGGCTGCGTGAGCGCTTCCCGGACGAGGTCTCGCTGATTCGCATCTACCTGGTCGAGGGGCAGGTCCTTGCCGATACCCGGGCCTACGCGGATGCCGTTGTCCTCTATAGCGAGGCGCTGACCGAATTTCCGGGCAACCCCGACCTGCTCTATGCGCGGGCCCTGATGGCCGAGAAGGTCGACCGCCTCGACCTACTGGAGTCCGACCTGCGCGCCATCCTGGCGCAGGACCCGGAGAATGCCACCGCCCTCAACGCCCTGGGTTACACCCTGGCCGATCGCACCGACCGCCACGAGGAGGCGCTGGGCTACATCACCCGCGCCCTGGAACAGCGCCCGGACGACCCGGCGGTGATCGACAGCATGGGCTGGGTGCAGTATCGCCTGGGCAATCTCGAGGCGGCCGAACGCTACCTGCGCCAGGCCCATGAGCGTATGCCCGATCCTGAGGTCAGCGCCCATCTGATCGAGGTGCTGTGGGTGCGGGGCGAGCGGGACGAGGCCCGGGAGCTGTTCGAGCGCAGCCGCCGGGCACATCCGGACAGCGAGCCCCTGCGTGAGCTGCAGGAGCGACTCGGTCTGTGAGAGCGCTGGTACTGACCCTGCTGCTCGCCCTGCTGGGCGGCTGCGCCGCGGTGCCTCCCGCCGGGCCCGAACGCGATGACTGGCAGGCCCGCCAGCAGGCGCTCGGCGCCATGGAGGCCTGGACGCTCAACGGGCGTGTGGCCGTGCAGCTCAACGGGGAGGGCTGGAATGCCCACCTGCGCTGGCGCCAGAGCGGCGAGGCCTATCGCATCCGGATCTTTGATCCCTTCGGCCGCACGCTGGCGCAGATCGAGGGCGACGCCACCGGCGCGTCCCTGCGCTCAGCCGAGGGCTGGCAGCGCGAGGCCGCCACCCCCGAGGCCCTGATGGATGCCGAATTCGGCTGGCATCTCCCGCTCACCGGCATGCGTCACTGGCTGCGTGGTGTCCCGGCGACAGGGCCGGTCGAGGCCCTGCAACTGGATGACCAGGGGCGCCCGCTACGCCTGGTGCAGGCCGGCTGGCAGCTGGACTACGGGGCCTACGCCAGCGCCCACCCCCTGGCCCTGCCCACCCGGATGGATCTGGCGCAGGAGGGCGTGAGCGTGCGCCTGGTCGTGTCCGACTGGCGGCAGGGGGCGCCGTGAGGCCGGCCTTCGGGCCGGTGTGGCCGGCCCCCGCCAAGCTCAATCTCTTCCTGCACGTGACCGGCCGGCGCGCCGATGGCTACCACCTGCTGCAGACGGTATTCCAGTTCCTCGACCACGGCGACGACCTGCAATTCGCGATCCGCGAAGACGGCGCCATTCGCCGCCATGGCGACGTGCCCCACGTCGCCGAGGCCGATGACCTCCTGGTGCGGGCCGCGCAGCGCCTGCAGGCCGAGACCGGCTGCGGGCGTGGCGCCGACATCGCCATCACCAAGCGCCTGCCCATGGGCGGGGGGCTGGGGGGCGGCAGCTCCGATGCGGCCACCGTGCTGGTGGCGCTCAACCACCTCTGGGGCCTGGGGCTTTCCACCGAGCGACTGGCCGCGATCGGTCTGGCGCTGGGGGCCGACGTGCCCGTGTTCGTGCACGGCTTCGCCGCCTGGGCCGAGGGGGTGGGCGAGGCCCTCACGCCGGTGGCGCCGGCCGAGCCCTGGTACCTGGTGGTCAAGCCCCCCCTGGAAGTGCCCACGGCCGCGGTTTTCGGGGCCCCGGAATTGACACGCGACTGCCCGCCAATCACAATACCCGACTTTCTTTCGGGCAGGGGAAGCAACGTCTGCGAGCCGGTGGTTCGCCGCCGTTTTCCGGAAGTGGGGGAGGTGCTCGACTGGCTTGGCCAGTATGGTGAGGCGCGCCTGACAGGGACAGGCAGCTGCGTGTTCGTCGCCTTCGAGGAGCGCGCGCCGGCCGAGGCCGCCCTGGCCGAGTTGCCGGCCACCTGGCAGGGCTTCGTCGCCCGCGGCATGAACCGCTCACCGCTGCTCGACGCGCTGGCGCGGGCGCGCGCCGCCGATCGCGGCCAACCTCCTCAATGAAAAGACTTTATTGGGCCGTCGCCAAGCGGTAAGGCAACGGGTTTTGATCCCGTCATTCCCAGGTTCGAATCCTGGCGGCCCAGCCAAACGAACCGTCGCGCAGCGACACAAACGGCCGGGCCGCCGGGATGAGAACCTCAAGGTTCGACCGGCGAGCGCCGCGAGCCGGAACGGCGGAGCGCAAGCGACGCCGGCCCGAAGGGCGAGGCCGCAGGCCGAGTAATCCTGGCGGCCCAGCCAAACGAACCGTCGCGCAGCGACACAAACGGCCGGGCCGCCGGGATGAGAACCTCAAGGTTCGACCGGCGAGCGCCGCGAGCCGGAACGGCGGAGCGCAAGCGACGCCGGCCCGAAGGGCGAGGCCGCAGGCCGAGTAATCCTGGCGGCCCAGCCAAACGAACCGTCGCGCAGCGACACAAACGGCCGGGCCGCCAGGATGAGAACCTCAGGGTTCGACCGGCGAGCGCCGCGAGCCGGAACGGCGGAGCACCGTCCCCGTTGCCGGGCCACAGAATGTGAGATTCACCGCGTCGTCGCAGCTGCGGCGGCACCGATAACCGACGCCCTAAAGGCCAGATTGTCGTGTCCGATAGCACCAGCAGGATGATGATTTTCACGGGGAACGCGAATCCCCAGCTCGCGCAGGCCGTGGTCGAGCACCTGAACATGCCGCTCGGCAAGGCGACCGTCGGCAAGTTCAGCGACGGCGAGATCCAGGTGGAGATCCTGGAGAACGTGCGCGGCAAGGACGTGTTCGTGCTGCAGTCCACCTGCAACCCGACGAACGACAACCTGATGGAACTGATGGTGATGGTCGATGCGCTGCGCCGCGCCTCGGCCTCGCGCATCACCGCGGTGATCCCGTATTTCGGCTACGCCCGCCAGGACCGCCGCGTGCGCTCGGCGCGCGTGCCGATCTCGGCCAAGGTGGTCGCCAACATGCTCGAGAGCGTGGGCGTGGACCGCGTGCTGACGGTGGACGTGCACGCCGACCAGGTGCAGGGCTTCTTCGACCTGCCGGTGGACAACATCTACGGCTCGCCGGTGCTGCTGGGCGACATCTGGCGCCAGAAGTACCCGAACCTGCTCGTGGTCTCGCCGGACGTGGGCGGCGTGGTGCGCGCCCGGGCCCTGGCCAAGCGCCTGGACGACGCGGAGCTGGCGATCATCGACAAGCGCCGTCCGCGTGCCAACGTCGCGCAGGTGATGCACATCATCGGCGACGTCGAGGACAAGACCTGCATCATCATCGATGACCTGGTCGATACCGCCGGCACGCTGTGCACGGCGGCCAAGGCGCTGAAGGAACATGGCGCCGAACGCGTGATCGCCTATGCCACCCACCCGGTGCTCTCGGGCCCGGCGGTGGACAACATCACGAACTCGAAGCTCGACGCGCTGGTGGTGACGGACACCATCCCGCTGCGTCCCGAGGCGGCGGCCTGCGAGAAGATCCGCCAGCTGTCGGTGGCCGGTCTGCTGGCCGAGACGATTCGCCGAATCAACCGTGAAGAGTCGGTAAGCACCCTCTTCATGGATTGACGGGCTGGTTTCAGCCCGGCTTAACGCCCCTCCTGGTCGCGGGAGGGGGTGCCGCCTTCGGGCGGTTTCATCTTTACTGTGTATTGGAGAGTCATCATGACTGATTTCGTATTGAACGCCGAGAAGCGTGACGAGCAGGGCAAGGGTGCGAGCCGCCGCCTGCGTCGCGCCGGCATGGTCCCGGCCATCATCTATGGCGCCGGCAAGGAACCGGCCACCATCAGCCTGAATCACAACGAGGTGATTCGCCAGCTGGAGAATGAAGCGTTCTATTCGCACATCCTCACGCTGAAGATCGGTGGCACGGAAGAACAGGCGATCCTGCGTGACATGCAGCGCCACCCCTCCAAGCCCTACGTCACCCACATGGACTTCCAGCGCGTGTCGGCCACCGACAAGATCCGCGTGCTGGTGCCGGTGCACTTCATCAACGAAGACACCTGCGTCGGCGTGAAGCAGGGCGGCGGCGTGCTGAACCACCTCATGACCGAGGTCGAAGTGCAGTGTCTGCCGAAGGACCTGCCGGAGTTCATCGAGGTGGACGTGGCCGGTCTGAACGTGGGCGACACCATTCACCTGTCCAACCTGAAACTGGGCAAGGGCGTGGAGATCGTCGAGCTGCTGCACGGCGACGAGCACGACAATGCCGTGGTGGCCTGCCACAAGGGTCACGGCGGCGCGGCTGCTGCCGAGACCGAGGAAGGCGAAGAGGCCGCTGCCGAGGAAGGCGGCGAATAATCGCCCCCAGGCCTCATGGCAGAACAGGCCATACGCCTCATCGCGGGGCTGGGTAATCCCGGCCCCGAGTACGACCAGACCCGGCATAATGCCGGGTTTTGGTTTGTGGACGAGCTGGCACGGCGCCACGGCGGCCAGTTCCGCCGCGAGGGCAAGTTCGCCGGCGAGGTCTGCCGGCTGCACCTCGGCGGCCAGGAGGTCTGGCTGCTGAAGCCGCAGACCTACATGAACCGCAGCGGCCAGTCGCTCAAGCTGATGACGACCTTCTACAAGATCGATATCGGTGAGGTGCTGGTCGCACACGACGAGATCGACCTGCCGCCGGGCACCACGCGCCTGAAGCGCGGCGGGGGACACGGCGGGCACAACGGGCTGCGCGACATCATGGCCCAGCTCGGCAAGGATTTCTGGCGCCTGCGTATCGGCGTCGGTCACCCGGGCAGCAAGGAGCAGGTGGTCAACTACGTGCTCGGACGCCCCGGGCGCGAAGAGGATACGCTCATCCGGCAGGACATCGACGCCGCGGCCGATCTGGCCGATCGCATCGTCGGCGGCGAGATCCAGAAGGCGATGAACCAGTTGCACGCACGCGCCTGATCGGCGCGCATTACCAGGCAGGTAGCATCCATGGGATTCAAATGCGGTATCGTCGGGTTGCCGAACGTTGGCAAGTCCACGCTCTTCAACGCACTCACCAAGGCCGGTATCCAGGCCGAGAACTACCCGTTCTGCACCATCGAGCCGAACGTCGGCATCGTGCCGGTGCCGGACCCGCGGCTCGACAGGCTGGCCGAGATCGTCAAGCCCGAGCGCATCCTGCCCACCACCATGGAGTTCGTCGACATCGCCGGGCTGGTGGCGGGCGCGTCCAAGGGTGAGGGGCTGGGCAACCAGTTCCTCGGCCACATCCGCGAGACCGATGCCATCGCCCAGGTGGTGCGCTGCTTCGAGAACGACGACGTGATCCACGTCGCCGGCAAGGTCGACCCGCTGTCCGACAT
The DNA here is from genome assembly GCA_014762505.1 of Chromatiales bacterium. Lineage (NCBI taxonomy): Bacteria > Pseudomonadati > Pseudomonadota > Gammaproteobacteria > Chromatiales > Chromatiales bacterium. The sequence goes on from JABURS010000043.1 coordinate 395,674, forward strand.
CGAGATCATCAACACCGAGCTGGTGCTGGCCGACCTGGAGGCCGCCGAGCGGGCGGTGCTGCGCGTGGGCAAGAACGCCAAGTCCGGCAACAAGGACGCGATGGCGCACAAGGCCCTGCTCGAGCGCCTGGCCGCGCATCTGGGCGAAGGCCATGCGGCCCGCACCTTCGCCTGTACGGACGAGGAGCGCCCGAAGCTGCGCGAACTGCACCTGATCACCATCAAGCCGATGATGTTCATCGCCAACGTCGCCGAGGACGGCTTCGAGAACAACCCGCACCTGGATGTGGTACGTGAGTATGCGCAGCGGGAAGGCGCCGAGGTGGTGCCGGTGTGCGCCGCCATCGAGGCCGAGATCGCCGAGCTCGACGACGCCGAGAAGGGCGAGTTCCTGGCCGAGATGGGCCTGGACGAGCCGGGGCTCAACCGCGTGATCCGTGCGGGCTACGCCCTGCTCGACCTGCAGACCTTCTTCACCGCCGGCAAGAAGGAGGTGCGTGCCTGGACCGTGCGCAAGGGTGCCACCGCCCCGCAGGGCGCCGGGCGCATCCACACCGACTTCGAGAAGGGCTTCATCCGCGCCGAGGTCATCGCCTACGACGACTTCGTGGCGAACGGTGGTGAACAGGGCGCGAAGGATGCCGGCAAGTGGCGCCTGGAGGGCAAGGAGTACGTCATGCAGGAAGGCGACGTGGTGCACTTCCGCTTCAACGTCTAGGTGCAGTTCTTGACAGGCCGGTCCCCAGAGGGGAAAATCTCCGGCCTTTCGGCTACGTAGCTCAGCTGGTTAGAGCACATCACTCATAATGATGGGGTCCCCTGTTCGAATCAGGGCGTAGCCACCATATACGCAAAAAGGCCTGCTCATCGAGCAGGCCTTTTTCGTTTGCGTCGTTCTCCGCGGGCTACAGACGGAAGCGGCGCATCAGTTCCCGCAGCTGGTCGGCCACGCCGGTGAGTTCGCTACTGGCCGACTGCGCCTCGCGCACGGTGGCGACGCTCTCGTCGGCCGCGCTGCTGATGCTGTTCACGTTGCGGTTGATCTCCTCGGCCACCGCACTCTGCTGTTCCACGGCGCTGGCGATCTGCAGGCTCATGTCGTTGATGGTCTTGATCGAGCCGGCGATCTCGCCCAGCGACATGGCGGCCTCCTCGACCTTGGTCTCGCTGTCGGAGGCCTGCGCGCTGGCCGCGCTCATCACGTCCACTGCCGCCTTCACCTGGGTGTTGAGCCGCTCGATCATGTCCTGGATCTCCAGCGTGGAGTCCTGGGTGCGGCGCGCCAGGGTGCGCACCTCGTCGGCCACCACGGCAAAGCCGCGGCCCTGTTCGCCCGCCCGCGCCGCCTCGATGGCGGCGTTCAGTGCCAGCAGGTTGGTCTGTTCGGTAATGCCGCCGATCACGTCCAGCACGGAACGGATGTTCTCGTTTTCCGCCCGCACCTTGTCGATCACGTCCACCGCCTTGCGGATGGCCTGGTTGAGCGAGCCGATGGCGGTGATGGCCTCGGTGGCGGTGAAGGCCCCGGTCTGTGCCTCGCCTGCCGCCGCGGAGGCCGTCTCTGAGGCCTGCTGGGTGTTGCGCGCCACCTCCTGCACGGTGGAGACCATCTGGTTCATGGCGGTTGCGACCAGGGTGGTCTCCTGCTGCTGCTTCTCCAGGCTCGCACCGGTGCGGTCCGTCATCTCCACCAGCCGGCGTGCCGAGCCGTTGAGCGTGTCGGTATTCTCGCCGATCAGGCGGATCATGCCGCGCAGGTTTTCCGCCATGCGGTTGAAGCTGCCGATGATCTCGCCGATGAGGTCGTGGCTCTCCATGGTGCAGTCGTGCGAGAGGTCGTTGTTGCTGATGGCATTGGAGACCTCGGCGATACGCCGCAGCCGGCGCAGCAGCACCAGCTTGAGGATCAGGTAGTTGACCACGCCGATGATGAGTCCTGCCGCGAGACAGCCGGCGACGAACATGGGATACATGCCCGGCTTCCACTCGACGAACAGGGCGGCGTAGAAGGGAAAGACCACGCCCATCGCCAAGCCGAAGCCGAGAAAGGCGAAGAGCAGGTTTCTGAGTATGCTGGGCTTGCGGAACATAAGCGCTTCAATCTCCTCCGGTGGCCCCAACCTTCCCTGCCGGGCCCTGATATTGGCTTTCTGTTTTTTGTATCGGCATCTTACGCAATATCTTGATTCCCGGGTACGGGGGGATGGAAGTCCTGCCAAAAAAAACCGCCCCGGGCCCGGGGCGGTCGATAGGGCCTGCAAATGCAGGAGACGGACAGGCGCCCGGGCCTCAGGCAGCCTGGTATTGCGCCTTGGCCGCCTGGGCGGCACGGGCCGCCTCGGGGTCGTAGGCCTTGCCGGACCACAGCATCTCGTAGGCGATCTCCTCGTTGCCGTTCTCGCAGAGGTCGAGCACCTCCTGGAACAGCGGCTGGAAGGTCTCGCTGCGGTGCGAGGCCTCGTGCTCCTCGAAGCTGCGCCAGAAGGTGATGATGAGCGCCTCCTTGCCCTTCATCGGGCTTTCCACCGCCTGGCCGATGGTCGAGCCCTCGTTGGAGACGTTGCCGCTGTTCAGCGCGACGAAGCCGCCGATGAAGCCCGTCTCCGAATGGAAGGTCTTCACGTTCTCGCACAGGGTGGCGACGCGCTCCTGCAGGTCGTCCACCGTGTATTCCGGCTTGAGGATCACGCGGTTGATGGTGACCACGCCGTCGTGGGGGAAGTTGGCAATCAGGTTGCTGCTCATGGTGCACCTCCTGTCTGGTGTGCGTTTATCAGCGATTACTAATATATATACCTGAGTAAAATAGTCAACTATTGCCCCGTAGGCTGTGGGGGAATCCGTGTGATAGCGGAACAAGCCCCAGAGGTAGTGGTCACTTGTGTGATTCACCACAAGATAGGCGTGTTACACTCTCTGGCGTGATGCGGGCGGGGTGCCTTCGCCCGGTTTTTCAATCAAGATCCTTGAGGAGTTTTCCGATGCGACGTCATCTCGTACTTGGGGCCCTGCTGGCAGGGGCGTCGGGCGCGGCCAATGCGGCCGGTCTGGATTTCGCGCTGGGTTCCGAGACGGCCCAGGCGAACTACTATTTCGGCTCCGATGCCATCGGCTATGGCGGTGCGGACTTCTCCATCGGCGCCTTCTTCAACGACGATGACGACGTCATGGGCAGTCTCGGCGTGAAGGCCACGGGCTCGCCGGCCGGTGCACGCCCCTTCAGCTTCGGTGTGGGCGTGAAGGCCTATGCGGCCAGCCTCGACCGCCCGGACCTCGATGTGCAGGCACTGGGCATCGGCGGCGAGGTGAAGTACCACATCCCCGCCAACATGCCCATGGCCCTGGTGGCCGAGCTCTACTATGCGCCGAGCATCACCACCGGTGGCGACGGCGAGAACTTCACCGACTTCAACCTCAACTTCGAGGTGGAGATCACCCCGGGCACCGCGGCCTTCATCGGCTACCGTCAGCTCGAGACCGAGATCGAGAACAGCGGGCGCGATTACGAGCTGGATGACTCCGGCCACATCGGCATTCGCCTGATGTTCTGAGCGGATGGGGGAGCTCGAGCGCCTGCTGGACATCATGGCCACGCTGCGGGACCCGCAGCGTGGCTGTCCGTGGGACCTCCGTCAGACCTACGCCAGCATCGCACCCTACACCATCGAGGAGGCCTACGAGGTCGCCGATGCCATCGAGCGCGGCGACTTCGCCGACCTGCGCGAAGAGCTGGGCGACCTGCTGCTGCAGGTGGTCTTCCACGCCCGCATGGCGGAAGAGGAAGGCCGCTTCGACTTTCACGCCGTGGCCGAGGCCATCGCCGACAAGCTGGTGCGCCGTCACCCGCACGTCTTTGCCGATACCGCCTTTGCCGACGAGGCCGAGCAGCATGCTGCCTGGGAGGCGCAGAAGGCCGAGGAGCGTGCGGCCAAGACTGACGGGGCACCGCCCAGCGTGCTGGATGGCGTGGCCCGCGCCCTGCCGGCACTGATGCGGGCGGAGAAGCTGCAAAAGCGCGCGGCACGGGTCGGCTTCGACTGGGGGGCGCTGGAGCCCGTCATCGACAAGATCCACGAGGAGATCGAGGAGGTGCGTGCCGAGGTGGGGGTGGCCGACAACCACGCCCGTCTGCACGAGGAGGTGGGCGACCTGCTGTTCGCCGTCACCAACCTCGCCCGGCATCTCGCTGTCGATCCCGAGATGGCCCTGCGGGATGCCAACGCCAAGTTCGAGGCGCGCTTTCGCGGTATCGAGGCGCGGGTGGCCGCCGAGGGGCGGCGCCCGGAAGACTGCAGCCTGGACGAGCTCGAGTCACACTGGGACGCCGTGAAGGCGCAGAAGGATTAGCCGCCCGATGTCCCAGCACGATCACGCCGGTGGCGTGCCGCACTATCCTGCGCGCATCGTCGACATCCACCAGGCCTCCCCCCGGGTGAAGACCTTCCAGCTCGACTGCGGCGACCAGCCCTTCGGGTTTCGCGCCGGGCAGTGGATCGACCTCTTCGCCGAGGTCGACGGCCGCGTGCAGGTCGGTGGCTATTCCATGACCTCGACCCCGTCCCTGGCCCCGCGCTTCGAACTCGCGGTGCAGTACTCGCCGCGCCATGCGGTGACCCGCTGGCTGCACGAGGTGGCGCGTGTGGGTGACGAGGTGCTGGTATCGGTGGGGCAGGGGGACTTCTGCTTCGAGGCCGGCATGAGCCAGCGTCTGGTGCTGCTCGGCGCCGGCATTGGCGTGACGCCGCTGGTGAGCATCTTCCGCCACGCGGCAGAGGCCGCACCCGGTATCGAGGTGCTGCTGGTGCACAGCGTGGCCACGCCGGCGGACCGGCTGTTCGCCGACGAGCTGGCGGCCACCGCGGCGCGTCTGCCGGGCTTCCGCTACGTGCCCACCCTCACCGGCGAAGACGGCGCCTGGACCGGCGAGCGCGGGCGCATCGACGCCGCCCTGCTCGAGCGCCTGGGTGCAGCGGTCGATGCCCGTTACTACTTCTGCGGGGCGCGCGAGTTCATCGAGGACATGCATGCCCTGCTCACGCAGCGCGGCGTGCCTGCCGACGCGCAGGTCTTCGAGAAGTGGTGGTGATCAGACCGTGAAGCGCATCGACAGGTCGATGGCCTTCACGTCCTTGGTGATCGCCCCCACCGAGATGTAGTCCACCCCGGTCTCGGCAATCGCGCGCAGGCGGTCCTTCGTCACGCCGCCCGAGGCCTCGAGCTTCACCTTCCCCTGGCAGCGACGTACCGCCTCGCGCATGTCCTCGAGCGTATAGTCGTCGAGCATGATGATGTCCGGGCCGGCGGCCAGGGCCTCGTCGAACTCTGCCAGGTTCTCCGTCTCCACCTCCAGCGTGAGCGCGGGGTGGAGGGCGCGCGCCGCCGCGATGGCGGCCGTGATGGAGCCTGCTGCCATGATGTGGTTTTCCTTGATGAGGATGGCGTCGTAGAGGCCGAAGCGGTGATTGCGCCCGCCACCGCAGTTCACGGCGTACTTCTGCGCCTGGCGCAGGCCGGGGATGGTCTTGCGCGTGTCCAGGATCTGCGCCTGCGTGCCGGCCACGATCTCCACCAGCTCGCGGGTGCGGGTGGCAGTGGCCGAGAGGGTCTGCAGGAAGTTGAGCGCGGTGCGCTCGCCGGTGAGGATGGCACGGGCAGGCCCGGAGAGGGTGCACAGGCGCGTGTCGGCGGCCACCGCCTCGCACTCGCGCACCTGCCATTCCACCTGTACGTCCTCGGCCAGCTGGGCGAAGGTCTCGTTGAACCAGGGCTGGCCGCAGATCACCGCCGGCTCGCGGGTGATGACGTGGGCCTGGGCGATGGTCCCGGCCGGGATGAGTGCGGCCGTCCCGTCGCCGCTGCCCACGTCCTCGGCGAGGGCGCGGGCGACGGTCTCGGCAATATCGCGGGGGCGTTCGCTCATCAGCGGTTCTTCTGCAGGTAGTCGCGGGTGAGGGCGAAGACCACCGGGCTCAGCACCAGCAGGGCGATGAGGTTGGGCAGCGCCATCAGGCCGTTCATGATGTCGGCGGTGAGCCACAGCAGCTTCACACCCTCGTTGCCGCCGGCTACCAGCGCGCCGGCCGGCAGGGCGATGATCCACAGCACCCGGTAGGGCCAGATCACCTTCACGCCGAACAGGAACTCGGCGCAGCGCTCGCCGTAGTAGCTCCAGCCGAGGATGGTGGTGAAGGCGAAGATCACCAGGCCGAAGGTGACCACCCAGCTGCCGAAGCCCGGCAGGCCCGTGTCGAAGGCCAGGGCGGAGAGGGCCGAGCTGGTCTCGCCGCTGCTCCAGGCGCCGGTGAGGATGATCACCAGCGCGGTCATGGTGCAGATCACGATGGTGTCGATGAAGGTGCCGAGCATGGCGATGCTGCCCTGGCGGATCGGGTCTCTGGTGCGTGCGGCCGCGTGGGCGATGGGTGCGCTGCCCAGGCCCGCCTCGTTGGAGAACAGCCCCCGCGCCATGCCGAACTGGATGGCTGCCGCCACGCCGGCCCCGGCGAAGCCGCCGGTGGCCGCCGTGCCGGTGAAGGCGTCGCTCACGATCATGCCGAGCGCGTCGGGCACCCCGCCGATGTGGAGCAGGATGATGATGAGCGAACCGCCCACATAGACCAGGGCCATGAAGGGCACCAGGGCCGAGGCCACCTCGCCGATGCGGCGGATGCCGCCGATGATCACCGTGCCGGCGGCCAGCGCCAGCGCCAGGCCGGTGGCCCAGAGCGGGACGTCCAGCGAGGACTTGAGTGCCAGGGCCACCGAGTTGGACTGGATGGTGTTGCCGATGCCGAAGGCGGCGAGCATGCCGAAGACGGCGAACAGCATGCCCAGCCACTTCCAGCGTGCGCCCATGCCGTTCTTGATGTAGTACATGGGCCCGCCGACGTGCATGCCGCGCGCGTCGGTCTCGCGGTACTTCACTGCCAGTACCGCTTCGGAATACTTGGTGGCCATGCCCACCAGGGCGATGATCCACATCCAGAACACCGCCCCCGGGCCGCCGAGGTAGAGGGCGGTGGCCACGCCGGCGATGTTGCCGGGGCCGATGGTGGCCGACAGCGCCGTCATCAGGGCCTGGAAGGGCGTGATGTCCCCCTCGTCGTGGTCGCCGCGACGTCCCTGCCAGAGCAGCCGGAAGCCCTGCCCGATGCGCAGCCAGGGCGAGAACCTCAGGCCGATGGTGAGGTAGAGGCCGACCGCCGTGAGCAGCCACAGCAGCACCCACGGTCCCCAGATGATGCCGCTGACGAGGTCCAGCCACTTGGCGAGCGTTTCCATGGTCCCTGACTCCTGGTGATTGTTATTGTTGGTGTCGCGGCCGGATTCCCGCACCGGCCCGCGCGTTTCTGCCGCAAAGCATGCCCGGGAGGCGCGCGCCGGATCAAGTGATGGCCGACCTCAGAAGGCCAGGCGCAGCCCCGCAAAGACGTGCCGCTTGTCCGCCTCGTGGAAATTGCGGAACGTCGCCCGGCGCAGGTCGCGACGGGTGTAGAGGCTGCCGCCGCGCAGGCTGTAATGCCGGCCGTCGAACCAGCGCCGTGAGTATTCGTCGTAGGGGAAGGGTCTGTAGCCCTCGTAGGGGTAGAAGGTATTGGCGCACCACTCCCATACGTGCCCGGTGCCCTCCAGCAGGTTGAGGCGGCAGGCGATCTCCCATTCGTGTTCGTGGGGCAGGCGTGCGCCGGCCCAGGCGGCGTAGGCGCTGGCCTCGTAGTGGCTCAGGCCCATCACCGGCGCCGCGGGGGCGAGGTCCTGCGGGCCGTCCACGCCGATGCCGTACCACCAGCCGCGGGCGTCCTGGCGCCAGTGGTCGGGGCGGGTGATGCCGTTGGCCTCGCGCCACTGCCAGCCGGCCTCGCTCCAGTGGGCGGGGTCGTCGTAGCCGCCGGCCTCGATGAAGGCGAGGTACTCGGCATTGCTCACCGGTTCGCGGGCGATGCGGAAGGCCGCCATGCGCACGCGGCCGGCCGGCAGCTCGTTGTCGAAGGCGGCCGGGGCCTCGCCGCCCACGCCGTATTCCCCGGCCGAGAGATGACGCAGGGCCGAGACCGGTGCCCGGGCCGGCAGCCGGCGGCCGGCGAGGTAGTCGCCGCGGTGCCGGGTGATGGCGCGTTGGGTCAGGACCATCAGCATGGTCTCCACGTGCATGCCGTGGTGCTGGATGAGAAAGTGTTCGATGTACTCGTTTTCCAGCAGCGGGTCGTGCCGCAGCGTGCCGCCCGTACCGCTGAGCAGCAGCAGGTTCTCGTCGCTGTCCTGCGCCACCTGGGCCAGCAGCCGCTCCTTGGACGGCAGCCTGCCGCCGCGCTCGGCTTTGGGGCTGAGCCAGGGGATGTAGTAGTCGTGCAGGGCGGCGGTACGCCGGTCGTCACCCTGGATGCGTTCGTGCAGCCAGTAGTTTTCGACGAAGGCACAATGCCCGAGATGCCAGCCCAGCGGGCTCAGGTCCGGATGGAACTGGCGGCGATAGGCCTCGTCGTCCAGCGGCTCGATGAGGGACTGCAGGCGCCGGTGCACGGCACGCAGGCGAACGAGGGTGCCGAGCGAGGTCATAGGGCGAGCAGTTCGGGCGGTGCTTCCGGGTCGAGGATGAGGATGTGGTGGTCCGGCACCGGCTGCCATAGTCCGGTAGTGGTCAGCGCCTCGGAGGCGATGAGTTGGGCGCCGTCCGGGAAGCCCTCGTCGTCGGTGGTGTAGTACAGCGAGGGTGAGTCGTGATTGATGGCGTGACGGCAGGCGTAGATGCGTTCGCCGTCGCTCATCACGAGATTCAGCAGGGCCACCTCGTCACCGGCCCAGTCCTCGAGCAGGGCGAAGGCCTCGCCGATGGCGGACTCCAGCGCCAGCTCGTCGTCCTCGGCCAGCAGGTGGCGGATCAGGGCGAACAGGTATTCCGAGTCCGTGTTGCCCTGGATGGCGGCGAGGATGGGGGGGGGCAGGAAGTCGCAGAGCGCCGGGCGCGTGGCGACGTGAAAGTTCGCCAGATAGCCGTTGTGGGTGAAGACCACGTCCTCGTCGCAGAAGGGCTGGGTGTTGGCCGGGCCGGCGGCAAAGCCCGAGGTGGCCGAGCGCACGCTGGCCACCCACAGGTCGCCGGTCAGGCTGCGGCCCAGGGCGGCGAGGTTTGCGTCCGACCAGATCGGCAGGCTGTTCACATAGGTGGCCGGCCGGTCGTCCGGGCCGTACCAGGCGAAGCCGAAACCGTCGGCATTGAGCCTGGCGTATTTCAGCTCGCGCGGGGCCCAGGATTGCACCACCAGGCTGTGTTCGGGTTCCAGGAGAAAACGCGCAAGCGGGATCTCCGGTCCCAGGTAGGCGGCTATGCGGCACATGGCGATTCCCTCGGCGCGGCCTGCGGCTTCGTGGTCATGTGGGCATGTTAGCCTGTCTGTACGCGGATCGCACCTCGCAGACCTTCGCCGCATGCGCCTGCCTGGCGACCGGGGGAGACCGCTGATCGGGGACGTCGCAGCGTCTGCGCCATCCCGTCCTGCGTCGTGCAGCATTCACCTCCCTGTCATCCCGCCGGCAAGTGGTTGATTCGGCGCTGGTTGCCGGTGTCATGCCGCTGTAACATGGACGCGTTGTAATACTGGCATCCAGAAAGAGGATGCAATCATGAGCGGCAAGAAGATACTCCTCGTCGAGGACGAGCAGGCGATACGCGACATGGTGGGCTTCGCGCTCAGTCGCGCGGGTTTCGAGCTGGTCGAGGCAGAGGATGCCCGGCAGGCGCAGGAGCGTCTCGAAGAGGGGCTGCCCGATCTCGTGCTGCTGGACTGGATGCTGCCCGGCATGAGCGGCATCGATCTCGCCCGGCGCATGAAGCGCGACGACTACACACGCGAGGTGCCCATCATCATGCTCACCGCCCGCGGCGAGGAAGACGATCGCATCGGCGGGCTGGAGGCCGGGGCCGACGACTACGTGACCAAGCCGTTTTCGCCCCGCGAGCTGGTGGCCCGCATCAAGGCCGTGCTGCGCCGTGCCCAGCCCGAACCCGAGGATCAGCCGCTGGTGGTCGAGCGGCTCACCCTGGACCCGGGTTCGCATCGCGTCTCGGTGGACAGCCAGAGCCTGGAGATGGGACCCACCGAGTTCCGCCTGCTGCACTTCTTCATGACCCATCCGGAGCGGGTGTACAGCCGCAGCCAGTTGCTGGACTGCGTCTGGGGCCGCAATGCCTATGTCGAGGAGCGTACCGTGGACGTGCACATCCTGCGCCTGCGCAAGGTGCTGGGCAAATTCGGCTACGACCGTTTCGTGCAGACGGTGCGCGGTGCCGGCTACCGCTTCTCCGCCGAGGCCTGACGTTTGAAGGTAGGCATCACCACCGAGTTCTGGCGTCTGGCCGGCATCCTGCTGCTGGCCGTCCTGTTCGGCCTGGCCGTCGGGCAGCTGGGCTGGTCCCTGGCCGTCGGCCTGGGCGTGGTGCTGGCCTGGCAGTATCGCCAGCAGCTGCGCCTGCTGGACTGGCTGCGCAACGGACGCATGAAGTCGCCGCCGGATCTCGAGGGCATCGCCGGCGAGGTGGTCTACGACATCTACCGTCAGTACCAGCGCGACCGGCGCCGCAAGAAGAAGCTCGCCAAGGTCCTCAACCGGTTCTACGAGTCGAGTTCCGCCCTGCCGGACGCCACTGTCATCCTCGGCGAGAACGGGGAGATCGAGTGGTTCAACGATGCCGCCAAGCGCCTGCTCGGGCTGCGCAGCGGTCAGGACGTCGGCCGGCGCATCGGCAACTTCATACGCCACCCGGCCTTTGTCGATTTCCTCGCCCGCGGTGACTACAGCGAGGCCCTGGAGATCCCCTCGCCGATGGACGAGTCCCTGCAGCTCAGCATCCGCGTGGTGCCCTATGGCAAGAACCAGCGCCTGCTCTCGGCCCGCGACGTGACGCGCATCGCGCGCCTGGAGCAGATGCGCCGTGACTTCGTCGGCAACGTCTCCCACGAGCTGCGCACCCCGCTCACCGTCATCACCGGCTATCTCGAGGCCCTGACCGACGGACAGGACACCGACCCGGGGCAGGTGACCGCCTCCCTCAAGCAGATGCAGTCCCAGGCCGAGCGCATGCGGCGCATCGTCGAGGACCTGCTCATGCTCTCGCGGCTGGAGACCCGAGACACCAATGGCCGCGAGGATGCAGAGGTGCCGGTGCCGGCACTGCTTGCCAGCATCGAGGAGGAGGCGCGCATCCTGTCCGGCGACAAGCACCACGACATCCAGCTCACGATGGACGCCGCGCTGTGGCTGCGCGGTGGCCCCGCCGAGCTGCACAGCGCGTTCTCCAACCTGGTGTCCAATGCCGTGCGCTACACGCCGCCCGGCGGGCGTATCCGCATCCGCTGGTATCGCGACGAGGACGGGGCCCACTATGCCGTTGAGGACACCGGCATCGGCATCGAACCCCAGCACATCCCGCGGCTCACCGAACGGTTTTACCGCGTCGACACGGCCCGCTCGCGCGCCAGCGGCGGTACCGGCCTGGGCCTGGCCATCGTCAAGCACGTGTTACGCCGCCATGACGCCAGCCTGCGCATCGAGAGTACGCCTGGCGAGGGCAGCAGCTTCATCGCCGACTTTCCGGCCGAACGCATCGTGCTGCGCCCGGCCGGCGAGGCCCAGGGCGCGGCCCGCCATGCCCCCTGAGGCTTCACGCGGTCGTCACCCCTGCGTCACGAAAGCGTCACAAACCCGGACTATGCTTCGCCTCAGGATCTCAAACCTGCTGATCCGCTGTAACTCAATCCAGCGAGGAGTTCTTTAGATGAAATCGCTCAAGCACCTGATCGCCGCCGGTACCATGGCCGCCGCGTTTGTCGCTGCCGGCCCGGCCCTGGCGCAGAAAGTTGACCCGGCCATCCCGGCCTACACCAAGACCAGCGGCGTGTCGGGCAACCTCTCCAGCGTGGGATCGGATACCCTCGCCAACCTGATGACCCTGTGGGCCGAGGACTTCAAGCGCGCCTACCCGAACGTGAACATCCAGATCCAGGCCGCCGGTTCCTCCACCGCGCCGCCGGCACTGACCGAAGGTACCTCCAACGTCGGCCCGATGAGCCGCGCGATGAAGGACAAGGAAATCCAGGCCTTCGAAGAGAAGTACGGCTACAAGCCCACCCAGATCCGCGTCGCCATCGACGCCCTGGCCGTGTTCGCCCACAAGGACAACCCCATCAAGGGCATGAGCATCGCCGACGTGGACGCCGTGTTCTCCAGCACCCGCAAGTGCGGCGCCCCGGCCGACGTGACCAAGTGGGGCCAGCTCGGCGTCACCGGTCAGCTCGCCAACCAGGACATCCAGCTCTACGGCCGCAACTCCGTGTCCGGTACCTACGGCTACTTCAAGAGCAAGGCGCTGTGCAAGGGCGACTTCAAGGCCAACGTGAACGAGCAGCCGGGTTCCGCCTCGGTGGTGCAGTCCGTGTCCACCTCGCTGAACGCCATCGGCTACTCCGGTATCGGCTACGTGACCACCGGCGTGAAGGCCGTGCCGCTGGCCAAGCGTGACGGCGACGCCTATGTCGAAGCCACCGCCGAGAACGCCGTCAACGGCAGCTACCCGCTGGCCCGCTTCCTCTACGTCTACGTAAACAAGCACCCGAACAAGCCGCTGCCCCCGCTGGAGCGCGAGTTCTTCAAGCAGGTGCTGTCGCAGCAGGGTCAGGAAGTGGTGGTGAAGGACGGTTACTTCCCGCTGCCGGCCAAGGTCGTCGAGCAGGAACTGGCCAAGCTCAAGTAAGCCATACCCAGAACAGGCCAGCCCGGGCCCACCGGGTGATGACAGGACCTCTACTGCCCCGCCTCGTGCGGGGCTTTTTTTGCCCGGATGGCAACGCGGCTTGCACATCGCCACGCCTGCCCGAATACTTGGGGCACTCTCAACGCCGATCACAAACGTATGACCGACTCCGCCAGCCCTGAAACCGTTGCCGCCGTCGACCTGGGTTCCAACAGCTTTCACATGATCGTGGCGCGCGTGGACAACGGCCATGTGCACGTGGTCGATCGCCTGAAGGAGATGGTGCGCCTGGGTGGCGGGCTGGATCACAAGGGCCGTCTCACCGAGGAGGCCATGGATCGCGCCCTGGCCTGTCTCGAGCGTTTCGGCCAGCGTGTGCGCAGCCTGCCGCGCTCCTGCGTGCGGGCGGTGGGCACCAACACCCTGCGCCTGGCACGCAATGCCGACAAGTTCCTGCCCCTGGCCGAGGAGGCCCTGGGTCATCCCATCGAGATCATCGCCGGCCGTGAAGAGGCGCGACTCATCTACATCGGTGTGGCCCACTCCCTGGCCAGCGGCGATGGCCGCCGCCTGGTGGTGGACATCGGTGGTGGCAGTACCGAGCTCATCGTCGGCGAGGGCTTCGAGCCCATCGAGCGCGAGAGCCTGCACATGGGCTGCGTGAGCATGACCCAGCAGTTCTTCGCGGATGGCCTGATCACACGTGAGCGCTGGGAGGCCGCCATCACCGCCGCCATGCTGGAGATCCAGCCCATCCGTCGTCGCTACCGGGGACTCAACTGGGGCGAGGCCATCGGTGCCTCGGGCACCATCCTCGCGGTGGAGAAGGTCCTGCGCGAGAACGGCTGGACGCGCCACGGCATCAGCCCCAGGGGGCTTGCCACGTTACGCGACCTGCTGGTGAAGCAGGGCCGTATCGATCTCCTGAGCGTGCCCGGACTCTCCGGTGACCGCGCGCCGGTGTTCGTCGGCGGGGCGGCGGTGCTTGCCGGGGTCTTCGAGGGGCTGGGCATCAAGCAGATGGAGGTCTCGGACGGGGCCCTGCGCGAGGGGGCGATCTACGATCTCATCGGCCGTATACGTCACCAGGACGTGCGCGACCACACGGTCGACCGGCTGCAGCGCCGTTTCGACGTGGACGCGGAACATGCCGGCCGGGTGCGACGCACGGCCCTGGCCCTGTTCGACCAGGCGCAGGCCGGCTGGCAGCTCGATGCCGAGGCCCGCGACCTGCTGGGCTGGGCGGCCGGCCTGCACGAGCTGGGCCTGTCCATCGCCCACACCCAGTACCACAAGCACGGGGCCTATCTGCTGGAGCATGCCGACCTGCCGGGCTTCTCGCGCCGCAGCCAGGAGGCGCTGGCGGCGCTGGTGCGGCTGCACCGGCGCAAGGCCAACAAGAGCGTGCTGGGGGAGTTTCGCAAGGCGCGGCGCGTGGCCTTGCTGCGCCTGACGGTACTGCTGCGCCTGGCCGTGCTGTTCAATCGCAGCCGCGACGACCAGGCCGTGCTGCCGGAGGCGCTGGAGCCACGGCCGGACGGGCTGTTGCTGCGCTTTGCCGAGGGCGAACTCGATCGTCAGCCGCTGACGCGGGCGGACCTGGCCAACGAGGCCGAGGTGCTGGAACGCGGCCTCGACTTCCGCCTGGCGTTCAGCTGAGCAGGGTGGCGCGCTCGGCGAGCAGGCTCTCCTGCACGCTGCGCGGGCGGGTCCCCGGTTTCACGCGGCGATAGCTGCCGTCCTTCTGCAGCACCCAGGCCTGGGTGTTGTCCGTCAGGTAGCGTTCCAGGGTCTCGTCGATCACCCGCGCGCGCAGCAGCGGATCGTCCACCGGCGTGGCGATCTCCACCCGGCGGAAGAAGTTGCGCGGCATCCAGTCGGCGCTGGAGATGTAGACCTCGGACTCGCCGGCGTTGTGGAAATGGAACACGCGCGAGTGTTCGAGGAAGCGCCCCATCACCGAGCGCACCTGGATGTTGTCCGACACCCCGGGTACCCCCGGCCGCAGGCTGCACACCCCGCGCACGATGAGGTCGATCTTCACGCCGGCCTGCGAGGCCGCGTACAGCGCGCGGATCACCTGCGACTCGATCAGCGAGTTCATGCGTGCCATGATGCGGGCCGGCTGTCCGGCGCGGGCATGCTCGGCCTCGCGGTTGATCTTCGCCAGCATCGCCTCGTGCAGGGTGAAGGGGGCCTGCAGCAGCTTCTTGAGCTTCGTCGCCTTGCCCAGGCCGGTGAGCTGCTGGAACACGCGGTGCACGTCCTCGCAGATGAAGCGGTCGGTGGTGAACAGGCCGAGATCGGTATAGGCGCGGGCGGTACCGGCATGGTAGTTGCCGGTGCCCACGTGCACGTAGCGCTTGAGACGCCCCTTCTCGCGCCGCACCACCAGGGCCATCTTGGCGTGGGTCTTGTAGCCCACCACGCCGTAGACGATGTGCGCGCCGGCGTCCTGCAGGCGCGTGGCCAGCTCGATGTTGGCCGCCTCGTCGAAGCGGGCGCGCAGTTCCACCACCACCGTCACCTCCTTGCCGGCCTTGGCCGCGGCCACCAGGGCCTTCACCAGGTCGGAGTCCTCGCCGGTGCGGTAGAGCGTCTGCTTGATGGCCAGCACGTCCGGGTCGGTGGCGGCCTGGCGGATGAACTCCAGCACCGGCTGGAAGGATTCGTAGGGGTGGTGCACCAGCACGTCGCGCTGGCGCATGACCTTGAACAGGTTGCAGCCCGGGCTGTGGCAGTCGGGCATGCCCGGGGCGAAGCCGCCGTACTTGAGGTCGGGGCGGTCCACCAGGCTGTGCACGGCCATCAGGCGGTTGAGGTTCACCAGCCCGTTCACCTGGAACAGGTCGCCTTCCTCCAGGCGAAACTGGCGCAGCAGGTAGTTGGCGGCCTGGGGCGTGCAGTTGTCGGCCACCTCCAGGCGTACCGCGTCACCGTAGTTGCGTTGCGGCAGCTCGCCCTCCAGCGCGCGCAGCAGGTCGTCGATCTCCTCTTCCTCCACGAACAGGTCGCTGTTGCGCGTGACGCGGAACTGGTAGCAGCCGTTGACACGCATGCCGGGAAACAGCTCGTCCACGTGGGCATGCAGGATGGAGGAGAGGAAGACGAAGCCGTAGGGTACGCCGGCGATCTCGCTGGGCATCTGGATCACGCGTGGCAGGGCACGGGGCGCCTGCACCACGGCCATGCGGCTGTCGCGGCCGAAGGCGTCCTTGCCGTCCAGGGTGACGATGAAGTTGAGGCTCTTGTTGAGGATGCGCGGAAAGGGGTGGGCCGGGTCCAGCCCCACCGGCGTGAGCAGCGGCAGCAGCTCGCGGCGGAAGTAGTTGCGTACCCAGCGGGCCTGGGCCTCCTTCCAGTGCGTGCGGCGGATGAAGTGCACCCCTTCCTTCGCCAGCGCCGGGATCAGGGTCTCGTTGAGCACCCGGTACTGGTCGTCCACCAGGGCATGGGCCTCGGTCTCGATGGCCTGCAGCTGTTCGCGGGTGGTCATGCCGTCGGGCCCCGGGGTGTTGAGGCCCAGGGTCTCCTGCTGCTTGAGGCCGGCCACGCGCACCTCGTAGAACTCGTCCAGGTTGGTGCTGGAGATACACAGGAAGCGCAGGCGCTCGAGCAGCGGCTGGTTGTCGTCCTGGGCCAGTTCCAGCACGCGCCGGTTGAAGGCCAGCAGGCTCAGCTCGCGGTTGAGGTAGAGCGCGGGATTGTTGAGATCGGGCGTGTCGGTCATGGGTCTGCCTGTCTGCCGGACGGGTTCTTCTTGTCGGGGGGCTGTGTTGTCCATTCTTCCGCAAATTCGTGGCGAATAGAATGCTTGTGACCCGTTTCGGCCGGAAAATATCCGGCCGTGCCTCGTCTTCCGGGGCGTCAGATCGTGTCGGCGGGCGATGAAATATGACAGCGGCGTGTCAGGCTCCCGGTTCTCGGCTATGCTCGCTACGGCAAACCGGCCGGTGGCTGTCATATTAACGTCATATTCCTTCCCTAAGCTCTGCGCCCTATGAACGAGACATCGCCCCAGGTGACTTCGGTCATCCCCGATCCCAACGCGCCCGCCGCCGTGCGCCGGCGCCGTATCCGCCAGGGCAAGGACCACTTTGCCCGCTATGCCATCGGCGTGGGGGGGATCAGTGTCATCCTCGCGGTGGTGCTGATCGCCTTCTATCTGTTCTACGTGGTCGTACCGATGTTCCTGCCGGCCGACATCGAGGCCCGCGGGGGCTACGCGGCACCGGGCGGCGGCAAGACGCTGCTGGTGGCCATGGAGGAGCAGGGCGAGGTGGGCGTGCGCTTCACCGACCAAGGCGAGGCAGTGTTCTTCTCGGTGGCCGACGGCGCCGTGCGCGACACCGTCGATCTTCCCCTGCCCGCAGACGTCTTCGTCTCCAGCGTGGCCGAGGGCGTGCCGGGCAGCGGCGAGGTGGCCCTTGGCCTCAGCGACGGCACCGCGCTGGTGGTGAAGCACCGCTACCGCGTCACCTACCCGAACAACCAGCGCCTGATCACCCCGCGCATCGAATACCCCCTGGGCGAGGTGCCGCTGGTCATCGACCGCGACGGCATCGCCATCGACCGCATCGCCATCATGAACCAGGGCGACGGCGCCACGGCCATCGCCGCCGAGACGCTGGACGGCCGCCTGCTCTACACCCGCTACGAGGTGGAGGAGTCGCTGATGGGCGACGTGGAGGTCACGCCCTACGAGGCGGTGCTGCCCAGCCTGCCCACCACCGTCTCCTTCGTCAGCCTGAGCCTCGACCTGCGCTGGATCTTCGCCGCCGACGAGGCCGGGACGCTGTACCTCATCAACGTCGCCGATACCGAGAATCCCTATGTCGCGGATTCCAAGGTCGTGCGCCGGGGGAACGAGCGCATCACGGCCATGAAGATGCTCATGGGCGGCATCTCGGTGATCATCGGCACCTCGGACGGGCGCATCGAGCAGTGGTTCGGTCTGCGCGATGCCAACAACCGTTACGCCCTGGCCTTCGTGCGTGCGTTCCACGAACACGAGGGGGCGATCCGCTATTTCGCCATGGAGCCGCAGCGCAAGGGCTTCCTCGCCATGGACGAGCAGGGCGACCTCGGCATCTTCCACACCACGGCCGAGCGCACGGTGCTGATGCAGCGCCAGGCCGTCGATGGCCTGGTCACCGCCATGGGCATCGGTCCGCGCAGTGACCACCTGCTGGTGGCCACGCGCGACGAGCAGATGCATGTCTGGGACGTGGACAACAAGCATCCGGATGTCTCCTTCTCGGCCCTCTGGCAGGAGGTCTGGTACGAGAGCTATCCGGAGCCTGACTACGTGTGGCAGTCCTCGGCAGCCAACCAGGACTTCGAGCCCAAGTACAGCCTCTCGCCCCTGGCCTTCGGCACCCTGAAGGCGGCCTTCTACGCCATGATCATCGCCATGCCGCTGGCGATCATGGGCGCGATCTTCACCGCCTACTTCATGAACCCGAAGCTGCGGCAGACCGTCAAGCCGACCATCGAGATCATGGAGGCCCTGCCCACCGTCATCCTCGGCTTCCTCGCCGGCCTGTGGTTCGCCCCCTTCGTCGAGGAAAACCTGCCGGGCATCTTCATGCTGCTGGTGGGGCTGCCGCTGGGCGTGCTGTTGTTCGCCTATGCCTGGCACAGGCTCCCGCGCGATCTCAAGAGCCGCATCCCCGGTGGCTGGCAGCCGCTGATCATCATCCCGGTGCTGGCGCTGGTCGGCTGGCTCAGCATCGCGCTGAGCTCGCCGGTGGAGTCCTGGCTGTTCGGCGGCAACATGCGCAGCTGGCTGACCAACGAGGCGGGCATCGACTTCGACCAGCGCAACGCCATCGTGGTGGGCTTTGCCATGGGCTTTGCCGTCATTCCGACCATCTTCTCCATCACCGAGGACGCGATCTTCGGTGTGCCCAAGCACCTCACCAACGGTTCTCTGGCGCTGGGCGCCACGCCCTGGCAGACGCTCACCCGCGTGGTGCTGCCGAGTGCCAGCCCCGGTATCTTCTCCGGCGTGATGATCGGTCTCGGGCGTGCGGTGGGCGAGACCATGATCGTGCTGATGGCCACCGGCAACACCGCCGTGATGGACTGGAACATCTTCGAAGGCATGCGCACGCTCTCGGCCAACATCGCGGTGGAGATGCCGGAGTCGGCGGTGGGCAGCACCCATTACCGGACGCTGTTCCTGGCGGCCCTGGTGCTGTTCCTCTTCACCTTCGTGCTCAACACCCTGGCAGAGCTGATCCGTCAGCGTCTGCGCAGGAAATACGCGTCACTCTGATCGTCGCCAGAAAACCGGAAGATCAATGATCAAAGACATCAAGAAATGGTTTGCCTCGGGTGAACCCTGGATCTGGCTCAACGCCGCTGCCGTAGGGGCCTCGGTCATCATGGTGGTCGGGCTGCTGCTGCTGATCGCGGTGCGCGGGCTCGGCCACTTCTGGCCGCACGCCATCGAGGAAGTGCGCTACCAGTGGCAGGGTGAGGAGGTGCGCATCATCGGCGAGGTGCAGGGCGAGGAGCTGGTGGATACCCAGCGCCTGATCGACTCCGGCATTCCGCTGGAGACAGACAAGCTCAAGGTGACGCGCTACCTGATGAAGATCGGCAACCGCGATGCCTACGGGGTCGACTTCCGCAACATCGTCGAGCCGCTGGTGGTCGCGCGTGATCGCCCGCGCGACCTGATCGCCGTCGAGCGTACCGAATACGGCAACCTCTATGGTTACCTGCGCGAGGTGAAGGAAGCCGGCAACGTGGTCGCCAGTGGCGAGGCGGCCTGGGAAGCGCTGCAGGCGCGCATCGACCGGGTCAGCGCACTGCGCGATGACATCCGCGACATTGAGAAATACGCAATCGGCGAGATCAACTACGAGATCGAAAAGCTGCGTCTGGCCAAGCGACGCCTGGAGCTCGAGGGCGAGGACAGCCCGGAAAATCTCGCCCGCATCGACAGCCAGCGCGCGGTTCTGGATGCGCGTTACAACGAGCTCTATACCGAACTCAACGCCCTGTACGAAGAAATCCGCCGCGACAGTTTCACGGCCGAGATCCAGGATGGGCGCGTGCTCGAGGTGCCCATGGAGCGCGTGATCCAGGCCTATCGCCCGAATGCGATGAATCTCGCGCAGAAGATCGGCTTCTATCTCGGCCAGTTGTGGAACTTCGTCTCCGGCGAGCCGCGCGAGGCGAACACCGAGGGCGGCATCTTCCCGGCCATCTTCGGCACGGTCATGATGGTGCTGGTGATGGCGGTGCTGGTCACGCCACTGGGCGTGGTCGCGGCCGTCTATCTGCGTGAGTACGCCAAGCAGGGCCCGCTGGTGCGCACCATCCGCATCGCCGTGAACAACCTGGCGGGTGTGCCTTCGATCGTCTACGGTGTGTTCGGCCTGGGCTTCTTCGTGTACTTCCTCGGCGGCAACATCGACCGTCTGTTCTATCCCGAGGCGGCGCCTGCACCGGTGTTCGGTACGCCCGGCATGATCTGGGCCTCGCTCACCCTGGCACTGCTCACCCTGCCGGTGGTGATCGTCTCCACCGAGGAGGGGCTGTCGCGCATTCCGCGTTCCATCCGCGAGGGCAGTCTGGCGCTGGGTGCGACCAAGGCCGAGACCCTGTGGCGCACCGTGCTGCCCATGACCAGTCCCGCCATCATGACCGGTCTGATCCTCGCGGTGGCGCGTGCCGCCGGCGAGGTGGCGCCGCTGATGCTGGTCGGCGTGGTCAAGCTCGCGCCCTCGCTGGCCGTGGACGGCAACTTCCCGTTCCTGCACCTGGAGCGCAAGTTCATGCACCTGGGCTTCCACATCTACGACGTCGGCTTCCAGAGCCCGAACGTCGAGGCGGCGCGTCCGCTGGTCTATGCCACCGCGTTGCTGCTCGTTATCATCATCATCGTGCTCAATCTGTTCGCCATCGCCATCCGTAACCGGCTGCGCGAGAAGTACCGCGAACTCGAGAACTGATCCGCACCCGCAAGGCAAAGGCTATGAATGACAATCAGACCATGACCCACGGCGTCGACATCGGCTCGCTCAAGCAGCGCGGGCCGGAGCTCAGTCTCGAGCGGGAGGACATCTGCCTTGAAGTAAAGGGGCTGAATCTCTATTACGGCGAAAAGCAGGCCCTGCACGACATCCACATGCAGATCCCGCGCAAGCGCGTGACGGCCTATATCGGGCCCTCCGGCTGCGGCAAGTCGACGCTGCTGCGCTGCTTCAACCGCATGAACGACCTGGTCGACGGCGTGAATATCGATGGCAGCATCCTGCTCGATGGCGAGGAGATCAACTCCCGCACTGTCAACGTGCCGGATCTGCGCCGTCGCGTGGGCATGGTGTTCCAGAAGCCCAATCCGTTCCCCAAGTCCGTCTACGAGAACGTCGCCTACGGACTGCGTCTGCAGGGCATCAACAATCGCGGTACGCTCGATGATGTGGTCGAGTGGGCACTGAAGGGTGCGGCGCTGTGGGACGAGGTGAAGGATCGCCTGAACGACAGCGCCTTCGGTCTCTCCGGCGGTCAGCAGCAGCGCCTGGTGATTGCGCGTGCCATCGCCGTGCAGCCGGAGGTGCTGCTGCTCGATGAGCCGGCCTCGGCGCTCGATCCGATCTCTACGCTCAAGATCGAGGAGCTGATCTACGAGCTGAAGTCGACCTATACCATCGTGATCGTCACCCACAACATGCAGCAGGCCGCGCGCGTGTCCGATTACACGGCCTTCATGTACCTGGGCAAGCTGATCGAATACGATGCCACGGATCGCCTGTTCACGAATCCGAAGAATCGTCAGACCGAAGACTACATCACCGGCCGCTACGGCTGAGCCGCATCGCAACGGAGTTGGCAATGGACAAAAGAGACATCACGCATCACATCTCGCAGCAGTTCAATGAGGAACTGGAAGGTGTGCGCAACATGGTTCTCGCCATGGGCGGTCTGGTGGAGAAGGCGATCGGCGATGCCATCGAGGCGCTGGTCACCGGCAACAGCGAACTCGGCGATACCGTGGCCACCAGCGACTACAAGATCAACTCGCTGGAGGTGGAGATCGACGAGGAATGCGCCCAGATCATCGCGCGACGCCAGCCGGCGGCCAGCGACCTGCGCCTGATCGTGGCCATCATCAAGACCATCACCGATCTCGAGCGCATGGGTGACGAGGCCGAGAAGATCGGCCGCATCGCCGCGAATCTCGGTGAGGAGAACACGGTCAACAGCAGCAGCTATTCGGCGATCCGCCACCTGGGTGAGCATGCCCGTGCCATGCTGCACGATGCCCTGGATGCCTATGCGCGTTTCGACGTCGAGGCGGCGCTCAAGGTGGCCCGTCAGGACGCCGGGATCGACCAGGAATACGAGGGACTCATCCGTCAGCTGATCACCGTCATGATGGAAGACCCGCGCTGTATTCGTCATGTCATCGACATCATGTGGGCGGCCCGTGCCATCGAGCGCATCGGCGATCACGCGCGCAACATCTGCGAATACGTGGTGTTCATGGTGCTCGGCAAGGACGTGCGCCACACCACCTTCGAGCAGATGGAGGCGGAGGTGAAGTCGGTGACCTGAGCCGACGTCATTCCCGACAGCAGACCGGGCCCCGAATGGGGCCCGGTCTGCGTTCAGGCCTCCACGGCCACCGACTTGATCAGGGCGTAGACCTCCTGGCCGGGCGCCAGCGCCAGCTGCCGGCAGGAATGGCGCGTGATGAGGGCGAGCAGCTGCCCGTCGCCGCCGAGTCGCAGCAATACCTCGTGCTCGCCCTGGGGCTCGATGCCCCGCAGGGTGGTCGGCAGGCAGTTCACGATGCTGGTCTCCACAGGAGGGTGTCGTGCGATGCCGACATCCCGGGCCTGGATGCGCAGGCGACAGCGTATGTCGCGGTCCAGGCGCTGTGCCACGTACAGTGCGCCGATGCCACTCTGCAGGCGACTCAGTCCGCTCGTCTCGTCATAACCCTCGCTGCGCGCCTCGAAGATGCTGGTTGCCAGCCGGTCGCGTGCCAGCGCGAGCCCGGGGGCGGACAGCATCTCGCCGATCGGCCCGGCACCCTGCACGTGGCCGCCGTCCATCAGCACCACGTGATCCGCCAGTCGCGCGACCTCCTCCACCGAATGGCTCACGTACAGCACCGGAATCTCGAGTTCGCGATGCAGGCGTTCCAGGTAGGGCAGGATCTCGCGCTTGTTGCGCTCGTCGAGGGCGGCCAGCGGCTCGTCCATCAACAGCAGCGACGGGCTGGTCAGCAGCGCGCGGGCCATGCCCACGCGCTGGCGTTCGCCGCCGGAGAGTGCGGGCGCCGACTGGTCGAGCAGTGTGCGCAGGCCGAGCAGTTCGACGATGTCGTCGCGGTCGACACGCCGCCGGTCCCTCGGCGTGCGCCTGAGGGCGTAGTCGAGATTGCCCGCCACGCTCAGGTGATCGAACAGCGCGGCATGCTGGAATACGTAGCCGAGCGGGCGGCGGTGCGTGGGCAGGAACAGGCCGCGCGCGTCATCCTGCCAGACCGCGTTACCCAGCCTGAGCAGGCCGTGTCCGGCGCGTTCGAGGCCGGCGATGCAGCGCAGCAGCGTGGTCTTGCCCGAACCGGATTCGCCGAAGATGGCCGTCACCCCGCGACAGGGCAGGTCCAGGTCGGTGGACAGGCTGAAGCCCGCGCGGCGCTCCAGGCGAAAGCGTGCGATCAGTCTCATGCCGGTTTCACCGTGAAGCGGCGGTTGAGCCCGTAGATGGCGAGCATCAGCAGGAAGGAGAAGATCAGCAGCCCGGCGGACAGGATGTGTGCCTGCGTGTACTGCAGCGACTCGACATGCTCGTAGATGGCGATGGAGACGACCTGGGTCTGTCCCGGGATGTTGCCGCCGATCATCAGCACCACGCCGAACTCGCCGACCGTGTGGGCGAAGCTCAGGGTGATCGCCGTGAGCACCCCGCGGCGGCACAGCGGCAGGGCCACCGTGAAGAGCCGGTCCCACCAGCCGGCGCGCAGGGTGGCGGCGGCCTCCAGCGGCACGCGGCCCATGGCGGCGAAGGCGTTCTGCAGAGGCTGCACGGCGAAGGGGAGCGAGTAGATCACCGAGCCGACGACGAGCCCCGTGAAACTGAACACCAGGGTCGGCCCGCCCAGTGCCCCTACCATCGAACCCACCGGGCCCTCGGGCGAGAGCGTGACCAGCAGGTAGAAACCGAGCACCGTCGGCGGCAGCACCAGCGGGAGGGCGACGACGGCCTCGACCAGTACCTTCGCGCGTGAGGCAGAGAACGCCAGCCACCAGGCCAGCGGGATGCCGATGAGCATCAGGATCACCGTGGTGAGTGCGGCGAGCCTGAAGGTGATCCAGAGAGCGGTCCAGTCGGATTCCAGGAGCATTGGTCTTTTAAGCGTTAGGTGTTAGTCGAAAAGGCTAATTGCCACAGAGGGCACAGAGGTCACAGAGATAAGGCGGTGCATGAATTGTCGTAGGAGCGCTGCAAGGCGCGATGCCCATGCAGGGAAAAGTGCCAATCCTCATCGCGCCTCGCGGCGCTCCTACAGGAACCGCTTTTACTCTGTGCCCTCTGTGGCAAGAATCAGTCACTCGCGGGCCACGCCGTAGCCATAACCCTCGATGATGCCTGCCGCTTCTTCGCTGCGCATGAATGCCATGAAGGCGCGTGCCGTGGGCGTGTCCTTCAGCAGCACGGCCTGTTGCTCGATGGGGGCGTAGAGGTCTTCTGGCACGATCCAGGCGCTGCCGGCCGGTTCGGTGTCGGGCGTGCGGATCTGCGAGTAGGCGACGAAGCCGAGTTCGGCCGCGCCGCTTTGTACGTACTGGTAGGTCTGGCCGATGTTCTCGCCGCGCACCAGGCGGGGCTGCAGGGTATCCCAGAGGCCGCGTGCCTCGAGTACCTGCTGGGCAGCCGTGCCGTAAGGGGCCAGGCGGGGGTTGGCGACGGCCAGGCGTGCGAAGCCGTCAGTCGCCAGCACCTTGCCCTGCGTGTCCACGCGGTCTGCCTGCAGGCTCCAGAGCACGAGCCTTCCGAAGGCATAGGTGTGGCGGCTGCCCGGTACGATCCGTTCCTCTTCCTCCAGCAGCCGGGGTCGCTGCACGTCGGCGGCGAAGAAGGCATGGTAGGGCGCGCCGTGACGAATCTGTGCGTAGTGCTTGCCGGTGGAGCCGAAGCTCAGCACCACGGCGTGGCCGGTTTCCTGTTCGAAGCGCGCGGCGAGCGCCTTGATCGCACCGGTGAAGTTGGAGGCGACGGCGACGAGGATCTCATCGGCCATGGCCTGGCCCTGTGCCAGCGTCAGCGTGATGGCTGCAAAGAGGGCGGCAAGTTTCTTGCGGGAAAACATTTTTCTCCCTTTTGTTTTCTTCGTTCTTGGATGGGCGTGATGTTTGTCAGTTGGTCTCGATATCGCCATCGTGCCAGCTGCGGATGCCGCCGCGTACCGAGAGACTGCGGCGATAGCCCAGGTCGCGCAGGAGTTGCGCCGCGTGCAGGCTGCGCCGGCCGCTGTTGCAGATGCACAGCAGGATACGGTCCCCCTCGAGGTGCTGGGCGTTGATCAGGGCGAGGAAATGACGGATGTCGCGTTCGTCCGGTTCGTCGGCATCGAGCAGTTCCTGCTCCTCGGCGCTCAGGGCCTGGCCGAGCAGCTGCTTGAACTGGAACAGGGGAACCGGAACGGCCCCCGCGATCTCGCCTTCGAGCATCAGTTCGAAGGGCTGGCGGATGTCGATGAGCGTGCCGAGGCCGAGATCCATGAGTTCGCGGGCGGCCGGTTGACTGATCTCGAGCGAATGCTGCATGAGTGCTTCCGTTGTATTTATTGGAATATAGCGACGCGTCATAAAAAATCCGCCAACGAAAGCGGATCGGTCAGTCGCTATATTCTGTCATGCATAGCGCGATTGCAAGCACCCGGTGCCCCGGATCAGGGGCGTGCCAGGGTCAATCGCCGGCGGGCCTGAGGAGGCGGGCGAAGGCCTTCATCTCGGCCTCGACGGCCTGCTGCGCGGTCGCTTCCATCTGCCGGTAGCGTGCCAGCACGTCGCGGCCGAAGTCCGTGACCTGTGCGCCGCCGCCGCCGCTGCCGCCGGTGGCCTTGGTCACCACGGGTTCGCGAAAGCTCTGGTTCAGGGTGTCGACCAGCTGCCAGGCGCGGCGGTAGGACATGCCCATCTCGCGCGCCGCCGCGGAGATGGAGCCGGTGGCCTCGATGGCCTCGAGCAGGTCGGCCTTGCCCGGCCCCATGGCGGTGGCCGCGCCGAGCAGGACGCGCAGGCGGGGCTGGGCCTTGCGGCGGGCCATGGTTGTCCCGCTCAGGCCTTGTCGGCCATCAGGAACTCGAGCAGGGCCTTCTGCGCGTGCAGGCGGTTCTCGGCCTCGTCCCACACCACGCTCTGGCCGCCTTCCAGCACCTCGGTGCTCACCTCTTCCTCGCGATGCGCCGGCAGGCAGTGCATGAACAGGGCGTCGGTCTTCGCCTTGAGCATCAGCTCGGCGTTCACCTGGAAGTCGCCGAAGGCGCGGCGGCGCTGGGTCTGTTCCTCTTCCTGGCCCATGCTGGCCCATACGTCGGTGACCACCAGGTCCACGCCCTCACAGGCGGCGCGCGGATCGCGGAAGATCGTCACGCTCTCGCCGGCCGGCTCGACGAACTCGGGCAGCGGGTCGTAGCCCTCGGGGCAGGCCACGTTGAGCTTGAAGCCCAGCAGCCGCGCGGCGTTGATCCAGGAATGGCACATGTTGTTGCCGTCGCCCACCCAGGTGACGGTCCTGCCCTCAATGTCGCCGCGGTGCTCGAAGTAGGTCTGCAGGTCGGCGAGCAGCTGGCAGGGGTGAACCAGGTCGGTGAGCCCGTTGATCACCGGCACGTCGGAGTGCTCGGCGAAGCGCACGATCTTGTCGTGTTCGAAGGTGCGGATCATGATGCCGTCGACCATGCGCGAGAGCACGCGGGCCGTGTCCTCGATGGGCTCGCCGCGGCCCAGCTGGGTGTCGCGCGGCGAGAGGAACAGCGCGTGACCGCCGAACTGCGCCATGCCCACCTCGAAGGAGACGCGGGTGCGCGTGGAGGACTTCTCGAAGATCATCCCCAGGGTGCGGTTCTTCAGCGGCTCGTAGAGTTCGCGGCGCTTCTGCATCGCCTTGAGTTCGGTGGCGCGGTGGATCACCTGGCGCAGCTCGTCGGCCGAGAGGTCCAGCAGGGTCAGGAAATGTCTAACGGTCATCACGGTCTCCTCGTGTCTCGGGCGGCCATTCAGGCGGCGAGAAAGTCGCGCACCAGCGCATCCACCGTATCCAGGATACGGTCCGCCTCGTCACGGTTCAGGATCAGCGGCGGCAGCAGGCGAATCACGCTGCCGGCCGTCACGTTGATGAGCAGGCGCTTCTCCAGCGCCAGTTTCACCAGTTCGGGGCAGGGGCGGTCGAGCTCGATGCCGAGCATCAGGCCCTTGCCGCGGATCTCCTTCACGCCGGCGAGGTCGCCCAGGCGCGCGCAAAAGCCCTCGAGCAGGTAGGCACCCATCTGTTCGGCGTGGGCAACCAGGTCGTCCTGCTCGATGGTGTGCAGCACGGCCAGTGCGGCAGCACAGACCAGCGGGTTGCCGCCGAAGGTGCTGCCGTGGGTGCCCGGGCCGAAGACCTCGGCCGCCGCGCCGCGCGCCAGGCAGGCGCCGATGGGCACGCCGTTGCCCAGGCCCTTGGCCAGCGACAGCACGTCAGGCAGCACGTCCTCGTGCTGATAGGCGAACCAGCGGCCGGTGCGGCCGACGCCGGTCTGGATCTCGTCGAGCATCATCAGCCAGCCGCGCGCATCGCAGAGCCGGCGGATGCCCTGCAGGTAGCCCGGCGCCGGCACGCGGATGCCGCCCTCGCCGGTGATGGGCTCGACCAGCACGGCGACGATGTCCGGGTTGTCCGCCAGCGCCTCGATGGCGGCGAGATCGCCATGCGGCACGCGGATGAAGCCGGTGACCAGGGGTTCGAAACCGGCCTGGATCTTCGCGTTGCCGGTGGCCGAGAGCGTGGCCAGGGTGCGGCCGTGGAAGCTGCCCTCCATCACCACGATGGCCGGGTTGGCGATGCCCTTGTTGTGGCCGTGCAGGCGCGCGAGCTTGATCGCGGCCTCGTTGGCCTCGGCCCCGGAGTTGCAGAAGAAGGCGCGGTCCATGCCGGTGAGCGCGTGCAGGCGCTCGCCGAGCTGCTCCTGTCGCGGAATGCGGTACACGTTGGAGGTGTGTACGAGCGTGTTTGCCTGCTCGCACAGGGCCTTGGCCACCGCCGGGTGGGCATGGCCCAGACCGCAGACGGCGATGCCGGACAGGGCGTCCAGGTAGGCCTCGCCGTCCGTATCCCACAGCCAGGCCCCCTCGCCGCGCGCGAAGGCCACGGGCAGGCGGGCGTAGTTGGCCATCAGTACCGGGTTCATTCCGTTTCACACTCCCAGAAAGAAAAAAGGCAGCACTGCGCTGCCGACGAACTGCGCAGTATAACTTGTTGTTAAGCCACAATAAATAAAACGGGCGCCCCGTTGCCGAGGCGCCCGTTTCGGTCGATGCCCTGGGTTGCGGCTCAGCCGCCGAAGTTCTTGGCGACGAAGTCCCAGTTCACGACGTTCCAGAACGCCTCGATGTACTTCGGTCGGGCGTTGCGGTAGTCGATGTAGTAGGCGTGTTCCCACACATCCATGGTCAGCAGCGGGGTGACGCCCTCGGTCAGCGGGCAGCCGGCGTTGCTGGTGTTCATGATGTCCACGGAGCCGTCGGCCTTCTTCACCAGCCAGGTCCAGCCGGAGCCGAAGTTGGTGGCACCGGAGGTGGAGAACTTTTCCTTGAAGTCGGCGAAGGAGCCGAAGGCCTTGTTGATGGCTTCGCTCAGCGCGCCGGTGGGCTCGCCGCCGCCGTTCGGGCTCATGCAGTTCCAGTAGAACGTATGGTTCCACACCTGGGCCGCGTTGTTGAACACGCCGCCGGCCGGGGCGGTCTTGATGATGTCCTCGAGCGACTTGTTCTCGAACTCGGTGCCCGGGATCAGGTTGTTCAGGTTGTTCACGTAGGCGGCGTGGTGCTTGCCGTAGTGGTACTCCAGCGTCTCGGCGGAGACGTGGGGTTCCAGGGCGTTCTTGGCGTAGGGCAGATCCGGAAGTTCGTGGGCCATGATAGTCTCCTGCTTATGTCGTTGATTTTCCAAACTCGGTTCGTGAACCGGAAACCGGTTAAGATAGGACAGCCCGCCGGGGCAATGCAATAACGCCCACTTTTTACCGAGCCATATTCATCTGTCTGTCATGCCCGCACTCGACCCCATCGAGCTCAGCCTGTTCGCCCGCCGCATCGAGGCGGTCTGCGAGGAGATGGGCGCGCAGCTGCGCCGCGCGGCCTTCTCGCCCAACATCCGCGACCGGCTGGACTACTCCTGCGCGGTGTTCGACGCCCGCGGCGCGCTCTGCGCCCAGGCCGCCCACATCCCCGTGCACCTGGGCAGCATGGCCTATGCCATGGCCGACGTGGTGGCCGGGCTGGACTGGCAGCCCGGCGACATGGTGATGCTCAACGACCCCTTTCTCGGCGGCACGCACCTGCCGGACGTCACCGTCATCGCCCCGCTGTTCGTGGCCGGCGAGCTGGCCGGGTTCGTCGCCAACCGCGCGCATCATGCCGATATCGGTGCGGAAAGCCCGGGATCGATGCCGATCTCACGCGATCTCCACGAAGAGGGGCTGGTGATCCCGCCGGGGCACATCGTGCGGGCCGGGGAGGTGAACGCGGCGCGCCTGGCAAAGATCACGCAGGCCACGCGCAACCCGCGCGACGCGCAGGGCGACTTCGCCGCCCAGATCGCCGCCAACCGGCGCGGCCTTGCGCGCCTGGCCGAGCTGGTGGAAGGCATGGGGCTGGCTGCCTATGGCGCGGCCCTGACCGCGCTCAACGACTACGCCGAGCGCCTCGCGCTGTCGGCCCTGCGCGCCCTGCCGGACGGTACCTACCGCTACGCCGACGTGATGGACGACGACGGCCTCGGCCACGCGGACATCGCGATCCGGGTGGCCGTGACCGTGACCGACGGCCGGGTGGCGGTGGACTTCACCGGCACGGCGGGGCAGGTGCCCGGCAACATCAACTGCCCGCTGTCGGTGACCGCCGCCGGCGTGTTCTACGTGCTGCGCTGCCTGCTGCCGGCACAGACCCCGGCCTGCGCCGGCAGCTTCCGCCCGATCGTGCTCACGGCCCCCGAGGGCTGCCTGCTCAACGCCCGGCGCCCGGCCGCCGTGGCCGCCGGCAACGTCGAGACCAGCTCGCGGGTGGTGGACGCGGTGATGGGCGCGCTGGGCCAGGCCCTGCCCGGGCGCATCCCGGCCGCCAGCCAGGGCAGCATGAACAACCTCGCCATGGGCGAGTCCGGCGCGCAGGCCTGGGGCTATTACGAGACCCTGGGCGGCGGCATGGGCGCCGGGGCCACGGGCGGCGGCCTGTCGGCCGTGCAGACGCACATGACCAACACCCGCAACACCCCGGTGGAGGTTCTGGAGATGCGCTATCCTGTGCGCGTGCGCCGCTACGCCCTGCGCCGGGGTTCGGGGGGCGCCGGGCAGCGGCGCGGGGGCGACGGCCTGATACGCGAATACGAATTCCTGCGCCCCGTGCGCTTCACCCTGCTCACCGAGCGCCGCCGCCACGCCCCCTGGGGGCAGGCGGGCGGGGCCCCCGGCGCGCCGGGTGTCAACCGCCTCAACGACCAGGTCCTGCCGCCCAAGATCAGCCGCGAGGCCGCCGCCGGCGACCGCCTCTGCGTCGAGACCCCGGGCGGGGGCGGCTGGGGCGAACCCAATCAGCAGAAGGACTGACGAGACATGTGTGGCATCTGCGGAGAACTGCGTCTGGACGGGCGCCGCGCCGAGCTCGACCGTATCCGGCGCATGCTGGACCGGCTGGAGCGCCGCGGCCCGGACCACGAGGGCAGCTATTCGGACGGCGCGCTGGCCTTCGGCCACCGGCGGCTGTCCATCATCGACCTCTCGGTGCAGGCCAGCCAGCCCATGGTGGATGCCGAGCTGGGACTCGCCCTGGTGTTCAACGGCACCATCTACAACTACCCGCGGCTGCGCGACGAGCTGCAGCGCGCCGGGCATCACTTCTTCTCCCACGGCGACACCGAGGTGATCCTCAAGGCCTATGCCGAGTGGGGCGAGGCCTGCGTGGAGCGCCTGCACGGCATGTTCGCCTTCGCCATCTGGGACATGACCGCGCGCCGCCTGTTCGTGGCCCGCGACCGCATGGGCCTCAAGCCGCTGTACTACAGCCAGACCGGCGAACACTTCCGCTTCGCCTCCAGCATCCAGGCCCTGCTCGCCGCCGGCGGGGTGGACACCGCGCTCGATCCCGTTGCCCTGCATCACCAGTTCTCGCTGCATGCCGTGGTGCCGGCGCCGCGCACCGTGCTCCAGGGCGTGCGCAAGATCCCGCCGGCCCACACCCTCACCGTCGAGGCCGACGGCCGCACCCGGCTCTCGCGCTACTGGCGGCTCGAGGCCACCCGGCCGGCCGAGCCGCGCTCCGAGGCCGAGTGGATCGAGGCCATACACCAGGCGCTCAAGGACGCCGTCGACAAGCGCCTGCGCATCGCAGACGTGCCGGTGGGCGTGCTGCTCTCGGGCGGGCTGGATTCCAGCCTGCTGGTGGGGCTGCTGGCCGAGGCCGGGGTGGAGGACATCCGCACCTTCACCGTCGGCTTCGAGGACCAGCCCGAGGAGAAGGGCAGCGAGTTCGAGTACTCCGACCAGGTGGTGGAGCGCTTCAACACGCGCCACTACAAGTACCACATCCCCAACAGCGAGGTGTTGAGGCGCCTGCCCGAGGCGGTGGACGCCATGACCGAGCCGATGGTCGGGCAGGACGCCGTGGCCTTCTACCTGCTCTCCGAGCAGGTCTCGCAGGAGGTCAAGGTGGTACAGTCCGGGCAGGGCTCGGACGAGGTCTTCGGCGGGTATTTCTGGTACCCGCAGATGGACGCGGCCGGGGGCAGCCACCTCGAGCGCTTCCGTTCCCACTACTTCGATCGCGACCACGCCGAGTTCGCCGAGATGCTGGAGCCCGGCTTCGTCGGCGAGGACCACACCTCGGTGCTCATCGAGGAGCTGCTGAACGAGCCCGGGGCCGAGACCTTCATCGACGCCGTGCTGCGCCTGGACACCACCACGCTCATCGTCGACGACCCGGTCAAGCGCGTGGACAACATGACCATGGCCTGGGGCCTGGAGGCGCGCGTGCCCTTTCTCGACCACGAGCTGGTGGAGCTCGCCGCGCGCATGCCGCCGGAGCTGAAACTGCGCGACGGCGGCAAGTACGCCTTGAAAAAGATCGCCCGCGGCCTCATACCGGACAGTGTCATCGACCGGCCCAAGGGCTACTTCCCGGTGCCGGCCCTCAAGTACGTGCGCGGCGAGTTCCTCGAGTTCATGCGCGACATCCTCGACTCGCAGGCCGCCCGCGAGCGCGGTCTGTACCGCCGCGCCTACGTCGAGAAGCTGCTGGCCAGCCCCGAGAGCCACCTCACCCGCATCAAGGGCAGCAAGCTGTGGCACCTGGCCCTGCTGGAATTCTGGCTCCAGCGCAACGTGGACGGGGCGGGCTGATCGCAGCGCGCGCTTACGGGGGTTGGTAGCAGCGCTGTTAGGCGCGATTGGGTGTGGCACGTTGGCCCGGGCATGGGCATCGCGGCTTTCGCCGCTCCTACGAACGCACCGGGTTGGTAGGAGCGCCGTTAGGCGCGATCGGGTGTGGCACGTTGGCCCCGGCATGGGCATCGCAGCTTGCGCAGCTTGTATGTTGTGCCCCGACAGGCCAGAAAGGGCTTGTCGGGGTGGAGGGACGAGCTTGGCATCTGGCC